>WQUF01000188.1 GCA_009785875.1 Oscillospiraceae bacterium
GATAAGCGTCTTTTCCATTCCATTTGTACTCAAGGTAAAATGCCTGGTGATTTATACCTGCGCATTTGTATGTTATTTCTGACATAGGTGCTCCAAGCCACTTTGCAAGCATCATCGCTGTTCCCTGGACGCTATGGCAGAGACCTGTTATATTCACTTTTGTTTGCTTTTGCAGATAACCGCATAAAAGTGCCATAGGATTTGTATAGTTTAGCACAATTGCGTCTGGGCAAAGGTTTTCAATGTCACGGATGATATCAAGCATGACTGGTGCAGTTCTTAAAAAGCGGAATACCCCTGCAGGACCACGGGTATCACCAACACATATATCCACTCCATATTTTTTAGGGATCTCGATATCGTGCCTCCATACATTTACACCGCCTTGCAAGATGGTTATCAGTACGCCGTCTGCTCCTTCCAATGCTTTTTTGTGGTCAGTATGTGCATAAACTGTGGCTTTGTAATTACCTGCTTTAACTATCTTTTCTACTACTTCCTTTGCATAGGCAAGTCGCCCTTCATGTATGTCTACAAGATGAATTTCTGCATCCTGAAAACTTTCAAAACTCAATAGATCTCTTGCCAAGCCTTGAGTAAACCCCAATGAACCTGCACCAATAAATACAAATTTACGCTTCATTCTATTCCTCCTCGTATTATGAATCCTTTTATTACAATAACATTATAATATACTTTGTACTTCTTATCAATGGAAAGAAAATATAGACAGAATAAAGTGTACACAAAACCGCTAAAAATCTGTTTTGTGTACACTAAATAGATCCCTAATCTTTAAAAGATCGCTTAATGAATTCAAATTAGTAAACAAAGAAAGCTCGCTGTCAAAACCTCTGATGATTTTTTCATCAATATATTCTACATTAAAATATTTCAATATATTGCTTATCTTAAAATCACCATTTTCAATCTCTCTCTTAAAAATATTTACCATACCTCTGCTATAAATGCCATATAAAGGCTCTATAAACGGTCCATTTTTAGGTATTACAGCATCTTTATTAATAGCCCTCTCTATCATATAATTTATCAGTTCTAAATTTACAAATGGCATATCACAAGCTATTATGAAAGCATATTTCGATCTTATATTTTTAAGAGCAGTATAAATCCCATAAGCCGAACCTCTATATTTTTCATCATCTTCTAAGATTCTATAATTAAAATGCTTAAATTTTTCTCTGTTATTCACTATTAATAAAACTTCATGGAATATGTTTAAAAGCTTTTTAGCGATTATATCTATTAAATATTCCCCTTGAATTTTAATTAAGCTCTTATCAAAGCCCATCCTTAAGCTCTGTCCACCGCAAAGGATAACACAAGACTTAAAGTCATCAAGCATTTATAACTTTCTCTAGCCTAACTGCACACACTTTAAGTTCAGGTTCCTTTGTCATTTTATCATATGCAGAATTCGTCAAAAGATTTACAAGAGTATCCTTAAAGTGAAATGGAACGAATAAATTCCCCTCAGCTATTGAATTTAATATCCTAACCTTTGCAAAAGTTTCCCCTCTTCTGGATTTAAGCTTTACTCTTTCACCATCTACAATGCCTAATTTATCTGCAGATTTTGGATTCATCTCCACATAACCTGAGCTGGCAATTTTCATCAGCCCTTCGGTCTTATCGGTCATTGTCATAGTGTGATAGTGATAGAGCACTCTTCCTGTATTTAAAACAAATGGATACTCTTCATCAGGAGTCTCATTAGGAGGGTTGTAATTTACAGCCTTAAATTTAGCCTTACCAATTGCAAAACCATCTTTATATAAATATTTAGTTCCAGGATGATCCTCACTTGGACATGGCCACTGTACTCCTTCTAGTTCGACTATTTTCTTGTAATTAATTCCTTTATATTGTGGCACAACTTTTGAAATTTCGTCCATAACTTCTTCAGCATTTCTTGCTGCATTATGGTAACCGAATTTATCCATTAGTTCTAATATTATATCTAAATCAGCTTTGCTATTGCCTTGATTTGGAACAGCTTTTCTGATAAGCTGCACTCTTCTTTCAGTATTTGTAAATGTTCCATCCTTTTCAGCAAAACTTGAAGCAGGAAGCACAACATCGGCAAGTGCAGCAGTCTCTGTTAAAAATATATCCTGTACTACTAAAAAATCTAAATTGCTCAGAGCTTTTTTCACATGATTTAAATCAGGGTCAGACACCATAGGATTTTCACCCATAACATAAAGGCACTTTAGCTCACTATTATAAGCTTTTTCCATCATATCAGAAACAGTCAAACCTCTCCTATCTGAAAGAGGAACTCCCCAAGCCTTTTCAAATTTCTCTACGTTTGCTTTTACATCGATCTTCTGATACCCTGGGAAACCATCTGGAAGAGCTCCCATATCGCAAGACCCTTGAACGTTATTCTGTCCACGAAGAGGGTTTACACCAGTGGATTCTTTCCCAACCATTCCACATAAAAGAGCAAGATTAGATAGCGAAAATACATTATCTGTTCCATTTGAATGCTGTGCAATTCCCATAGTGTAGGCAATAGAAGATTTAGGTCCCTTTGCATAGAGTCTTGCAGCTTCCCTTATTAAATCAGCTGGTACTTTAGTTATTTCCTCTGCTTTCTCTGGCGTAAAATCCTTTATTAATTCAAATAGCTCTTCAAAGTTTTCACATCTTTCTTCAATAAAATCTTTATCGTATAAATCCTCGTTTATTATTACGTTCATCATGGCATTTATTAAAGCAACATTGGTTCCTGATTCAAGCTGCATATAAACATCAGCATTTTGCGCCATCTCGATCTTTCTTGGATCTGCTACTATTAATTTTGCTCCTCTATTCTTTGCTCGTTTCATAAATGTTGCGATGACTGGATGGGTCTCAGTTGTATTAGAACCTATTATAAATATCACATCAGCGTTTTCAAATTCTTCAATGCTATTAGTCATAGCACCACTACCTAATGTTGTTGCAAGTCCTGCAACTGTAGTGGAATGTCACAACCTGGCACAGTGATCTATGTTATTTGTGCCTAAAACCACCCTTGCAAATTTCTGCAATAAATAATTTTCTTCATTTGTACACCTGGCTGATGATAATATTCCAATGCTATCAGCACCATTTTTTTCTCTTATATAGGTTATTCTATTTTTAATGAAAGTGAGAGCAGCATCCCAAGTAAATTCTTCAAATTTTCCATTTATTTTAACGAGAGGTTTTTTTAATCTGTCCCTATGATTTATAAAATTATACGAAAACCGTCCCTTTACGCATAAAAGCCCTTTATTTGGTCCTTTAGGATTAGATTCTACACCTACGACTTTGCTATCTTTAACTATTAAATTTAATTGACATCCAACACCACAATAAGTACAAGTAGTCTTAACCTTCGATACTTCCCAGTGCCTATAAGGTTGATATTTTGGAACCAGAGCACCTACAGGACATACAGCAACACAATTTCCGCAGGATACACAAGTAGATTCTTTTAAACCGCACGACATTGGAGTATTTATTCTAGTAATAAACCCTCTATCTGATTCAGTTATTGCGCTTGTACATTGAATTTCAGAGCACATCTTCACACATTTTTTACACAATATGCATTTGTTCTGATTGCTTAAATAAAATTCATTGCTATCATCTATTTTATAAGTATTCTTTCTACCGTTAAAGGAAGTTTTTTCAATATTATATCTTAGACAATATTCTTGAAGTTTGCAAGCCCCAGATTTTTGACAATTGACACAGTCAAAATCGTGATTCGATAAAAGTAAATCTAAGAGCATCTTTCTGCTCTCAACGACATTTTCACTTTCTGTAAAAATCTCCATAGGTCTATCTATCACAGTTGAACAAGATGTAAAAAGCTTTGAAAAACCTTTTATCTCTACAACACATATCCTACATAAGCCTTGAGGCTCCATATTGTCGTCTAAGCAAAATGTAGGTATATCGATGCCAAGTTTTCTTGAAGCTTCTAAAATAGTGATTCCTGATTCCACTTCAATGGATTTACCATCTATTGTAACTTCTATCATATATTTCTCCTTCCATAATTAATATCTTTAAAATAAAGTATACTAAATTAAAATAACTATATCAATATTACCACTATTAGCTTTTAATTTTTACTGTTATAATAAAAAATATATTAAACTTGGAGGTTTTTTTATGGAATATAGAAATTTAGCTGAAAATTTAAAGGATTATACTATTAAAATTCGGAGAGAGATACATATGAACCCAGAACCTGCTCTTTTTGAATTTAATACTTCCAATATAGTAAAGAGGGAACTTGATGCAATCAGAGTGCCTTATGAAACAGTTTCTGAGACTGGTGTACTTGCCACTATCGAGGGGAAGTATGGTGGGAAAACTGTTGCTTTAAGAGCCGATATGGATGCACTAGAACTTGAAGAACTTAATGATGTCCCATATAAATCTCAAAGGAAAGGACTTTGCCATGGTTGTGGTCATGATGCTCATACGGCTATGTTATTAACTGCAGCTAAAATTTTAAATGAACACAAAGACAAGCTTCACGGGGAAGTAAAATTAATCTTCCAACCTGCTGAAGAGCTTGGAAAGGGTGCTGCTTTAATGATCAAAGAAGGAAATTTCATCCATAAAGTAGATAGCATAATGGGAATTCATATGGCTGCCGATCTTCCTACAGGCATCATAGCTACTAAGAAAGGCCCAATGTTATCATCTTCTGATATGTTCAGAATACACGTTTTAGGGAAAGGTGGTCATGGTTCAGCCCCTCATAACACTATAGATGCTTTGCTTGCTTCTTGTGCAATCGTCACAAATGCTCAAAGCGTTGTATCAAGGGAGATAGATCCTTTTGAATTTGGAGTTATCACCTTTGGAGTTATAAATTCCGGATCCAGATTTAACATAATTGCGGAGTCAGGTACCATTGAAGGCACCGTGAGAAGTTATAATAAAGAAACAAGAAATATTTTATGCGATGGATTAAAACGCTTTATAGAAGGAATAGCAGCATCTTACAAGGCAAAAGCAGAACTGGATATATTTTTAAGCTTGCCAGCTACTGTAAATACAGATAAAGATGTAGAATATGCATTAGAATCAGCCAAAAAAGTAGTTCCAGAAAAAGATGTATTAATAGCAAAAACAGGAACTGGAAGCGAAGATTTCTCATATTATTTAGAGAAGGTACCTGGTGTATTTGTGAATATAGGATCAAAAAATGAAGAAAAAGGCATCGTGTATCCTCACCACAGCCCACATTTTGATATAGATGAAGATGCTCTCCCAATAGGAAGTGCTATGTATGTTCAATATGCAGTGGATTTTTTAAATGATTATTCAAATAGATGAACTTCTCTCAAAAAGAGGTAATATTCGCACATTTTTGATGAATTCTCTCTGCATAAAGTTGTACCCTTTCTCAGAAACTATAGATATTCTATAGAAAGGAAGTACTTTAAAATGGAAACGGAACATAAATCATTCTGGCAGCTTGAAAAGGCTTCTACATTTAGTTTACTAAAAGGGAATATACAAGTGAATACTGTGGTAGTTGGTGCTGGAATTTGTGGTCTATTATGTGCATATTCTCTATATCAAAAAGGTATCAATGATATAGCCATCATCGATGCAAATGAAATATGCAGCGGTGTAACAGCATATACCACAGCTAAAATCACATCTCAGCATGGCCTTATCTATTCAAAATTGCTAAATGGTCTTGGAAAGGAAAGAGCTTCACAATATTTTGCTGCCAATGAAAAGGCCATAAAGCATTACCATGAAATTATTGCTAAAGAACAAATTGATTGCGATTTTATTCCCTGCAATGCCTTTATATACACAAAATCTAAAAAAGGCTTACAATCTATTGAAAACGAATTAAAGGCCGTAGATGAATTGAATATTCCTACAATATATGATATTAAATCCGAATTGCCTTTTAAAGTATTAGCTTCTATAGGATTTAAAGATCAAGCTCACTTTCATCCTTTAAAGTTTTTATTTAAAATTTGTGATATCCTTGCAAAAGCTGGATGCAAAATCTATACCCATACAAAAGCTATGTCCGCTGAAGAAGGAATAGTTTACACTGACACAGGAAATATTAAAGCAGAAAATATCATATCCTGCTCACATTATCCATTTATAGACAAATCCTCACTTATGTTCACTAAAATCTTTCAGGAGCGTTCCTATGTAATTGCTCTAATAAATGCTGGCTCGATTGAAGACATGTATCTCGATGAAGCTGAAGATGGTTTTTCCTTCCGCACAGAGAAAAACATGATCTTCATCGGTGCCTATGACCATAAAACGGGTCACGAAGATGAAAAACTGCATTTTGAAAATCTCATAGAAGATGCAAAGAGATTATATCCTCAAGGAGAAAAGGCTTATATGTGGTCTGCTCAAGATTGCATGACTCACGATAGTATACCCTATATAGGAAGATATACAAGTGCTGGAGAAAATATTTACATCGCTACAGGATTCAATAAATGGGGCATGACTTCCAGCATGGCAGCCGCAGATATCATCAGCGATATGATCACAAAAGGCAGCAGCGACTATGAAGATGTATTTTCTTTAAATAGGGGAGATATAAACTTACAGGCTAAGAGCTTTGTAAAAGAAGCCGTTGACATCGCAGGCAACTTTCTAACCCATCTAAAAATAGCAACTAAGAGTTTAGAATCTATCCATAATAATGAAGGTGGAATAGTAGAAATCGAGGGTAAAAGAGTGGGTATTTACAAAGATAAAGATGGTAAATTTTATGCTGTTAATACAGTATGTACTCATATGGGTTGCGCAATCAAGTGGAACAAAGACGAGAATACTTGGGATTGTACCTGTCATGGCTCTCGATTTGATTATATGGGAAATGTAATCTCAGGTCCTGCTCAAAGACCTTTAGAACGATTGGAAATAGAATTCTCATAACAGGTTTAATCAATAGGTGTCACGGTGACACCTATTGATTAAATAAAGAATCTACACAATTAAATAACCTTTTTTTGATGCAACAGATATTTTTGCTGTTATCCCAGAGTTAAACTGTAAAAAATCTTCCTCAATCCCATCGCTGAAAATTACACCGTTTTCCGGCATATAAGATATGATCTCTAATGGAGAATCTATGATCTTTCCGAAAACAAGGTTTGCACCTGTAGTATTGCTTGGGAAAGGCTCTCTTACTGAGTAATACAAGAAACTATCGTCCCATTTTGGTAAATCGATTTTTGGAGAAACATCATATCCTGCGATCATTTGTGCTATCCCTCTCACTCCTGCAATCACGCTTTTAAACCAGCCAGTTGACCCAAGCCCTGTGGATACGATTATTCCACTTGAAGATTGATTCTCGCCTACCCCATTGATTTTAATATTGTATCTTGCTGAAACATGTGTCTTTCTTCCTATAAAAAAATCGTTGACAGCTAAAAGGTTTTGTCCATCATTTAATTGCGCAACTGCCATGGTAATCTCTTTTATTGGTCTCAGATTCGCCAATACTTCCCGAATAATGCGAGTTAAATCAGATGTATAAAAAGGAAGGAGTACACCATCATATCTTGCTGGATCAGGATTTACAGCTATAAGCGGTTGACCATTTAAGTATTTTAATGTATTTACAACCAAACCATCTTGTCCTATAACAACTACTATATCATCATCGTTAAACATAAAACTCGGCACATATTCCCTGTCCAAAAGTTGTACCCGACCAATATCCTGCAGATTAATAATTAAAGTTGATACCGATCCTTTATAAACTTTAGATTCTTCAATGTATTCTCTGATATCGCCCCCCATTTTCTCTACATAGAAAGCAGCTTGAGTTAAATTATTAAACCTTTTGATCAATTCGTCTGCTCGAGTCTTTTTTGTTATCACAACGATTTTTCGATCTGTTAAATAGCTCATTTATTCATCATCTCACGTATTAAATCAGGTGTGATATTTAATTGACCTATTTTTTCTGCATTACCAGCTAAATTTTGAAAAGCATTTGCTATCAAGGTTTGAGGTTGCATTCCAATGGCTGTAAGTGCTCTGATTACATTGGTATCTACACCAGATAAAGCATTCATCATGGCTTTAAGCTCATACGCCTTCGCCTCTGCTTCAGCCTTTTTATTTTCAGCAGCAAGCATTGTCAAAATTTTTCTCTTTTCTTCCATCTTGATTTCTGCATCTAGTTCTTCATTTTTCAGTTCATTTTGTTTTATCATTTCTGCTTGTTTAGCATCCAATTGAGTTTCCCGAACCTGCCTGCGCTTATTTTCAATTGCAATTTCAGTATTATATTCATTTTCCTTAACACCTCGTTCCTTCTCAATAGAAGCGTTTCTTCGTTCATAGATCGCGTCATCAGACATCTTTAGGATTTTTTCTCTCGTTTCCGCCTCAAGAGCCCTTGAAGTTTCCTTATTTGGCTGAACTGATAAAACCATAAGCCCCATTATCTCGATTCCTAATAGCTTAACTTCTTCATTTTTACGCATATCCTCTAAGATATTATTTGCTAATGCTTCACTAGAACGAACAGCATCAGAGAGTTTTAAGCTTTCAAGGTGTTTTTTAGTAAGTACATGAACCAAGTTGCTTATCCGAACAGGGAGCTTCTGTGGGTCATCAGAGATATATTTCTTTCCACTGCCCCTGATATCCAATGTGAAATTTAGGAGACCAGCAACTCTTTTACGGTCAACAATGCGATAAGTTACTTGACCTTGGATAGAAACTGTCTGAAAATCTGAAGTAACTTCTTCAAACATGAAAAGGCAGTCACTACTGGCAACAGGTACCATAACAATGGAGGTATTAGGCGCATAGTAGTAAAAAGAAATTCCTGCTCCTTCTTTCACTACTTTTCCATTTCTATATTTTAAAACATATTCACTTGGTTGAAATTTAATGAATTTAAATCCAAACATTGTTGCCCTCCTTTCAATCATTTTTTATTTTAAGCATGAGATTTTATTCCTGATTTATTACATTCACCTGGCACATTTTCATGGTAAGAAGCGCAGCTTTGTGGCTTTCCTCAGTTACACCAGCGCAGCATTTTGCATCAACTGTGATCTTCATCTCAGGTAATTGAGCTTTAAGGATGATAGCATTAGAGACAACGCAAATATCAGTGCATAATCCACAGAGTTCAATTTCATCAAAGTCCTCTGAAATTACAGCAATATATTTTGAAAATTCAAGTGAACCGAAGGTGGTTTTATCAAAGACCTCACAATCTTCTGTACATAATTCCTTTGCAATCTGATGACCTTCTGTTCCTTTTATGCAATGGATTATTGGCAAATATTTTCCCTCTTGAGTTGATAGATAATTTTCATGATGAGTATCTCGAGTAAAAAAAACTTGATCTTTGTTTTGCATATATTCTAATATCTTAGCTTTCACATTTGGTAAAATTTTTTCAGCTTGCGATGATCCCAGTGTACCAGTGATAAAGTCGTTTTGCATATCAACTACTATTAATAATTTTTTCATTTTATACCTCTTTTCTTGATATTATCTTTCTGTTAATATCAATATTAATATATCAAAATTCATTTGTCAATTGTTTTTTTTAATTAACTTTTCAATTAGTTCCTCATAATGTATAATAAATAAATCATCCTTATACTGTACTATCTATATGCAGGAGATGAATTTAAAGTGAATATAATCACAGTTCACAATGTTTCAAAAACCTATAAATCATATATCAAAAATGATAAAGTAAATTTTTTCAAGAGACAATATACCTATACAAAAGCTCTTGAAGATGTATCTTTTACTGTGGACGAGGGTGAGATTTTAGGACTTATTGGCTTAAATGGTGCAGGGAAGACTTCTATGATAAAACTCGTCTCTGGTATAATGAGACGTGATAAAGGAGAAATTAAAGTCATGGGATTTGACCCTTTTGATCGCAATTTAGCATATAGAAAAGCTGCATCCTTAGTGTTAGGGCAAAATGGACAACTAGATAATGACCTGACCATTTTAGATAGTGTGTCATTTTATTCTGCTTTGTACGATGTCAAAAAAGATGATGCCATGGTTAGAGCAAAAAAAATGGCGAGGGAATTAATGCTAACAGAGGTGGATCTTCAAAAGCAGGTGCGAGATCTATCTTTAGGGCAGAGGATGAAAGGCGAATTGATCTTAGCTTTCAACCATCTTCCAAAGGTCATCTATCTCGATGAGCCTACTTTAGGGCTTGATTTCATGGCTCAGAAAGCAATTCGCAATTTCCTTAAAACCTATGTTAAAGATAACAAAGCATCCATGATATTGACCAGCCATTATGGAAAAGATATAGAAGAATTATGCCCCAATATACTCGTCCTTTATAAAGGAAAAAGCATATATTATGGTTCTTTACACATTAATGAATATGTGGAGTTTATCGAAGGAGGCCTCGATACCGCTATAGAAGATCTATATAAGGAGCACCAAGAATATGTTTAACATTTTAAAATCCTATGCTCATATTGGCATAAAGCGGCTATTCATCTATAGGATTAGAATCGCAAGTCAAATGCTAGAAATGATCGTCATCCCAATCACGCTTTATTACTTTTTTTGGAAATCAATAATCGATTACAATCCGATGGGCTACACATTGCCTGAGATGATCCGATATATCATCATTTCAAATTTGATATTGACATTCACTCATATTCATGCAGATCAGGATTTGGAAAGAGGAATAAGAAACCACAATTTTGGTCAATCATTGCTAAAGCCTATATCTTTTGTAACAGATATAGCACTTAAGCATATAATGGATAGCAGTATTAAGTTTCTCATCCTATATGTACCAATCATTGTGATAGTTTTTGTTGTAATGGGGAATCAGATAGCTTTAAGTGCCATTGTTTTGTTTATTCCTTCTCTCATAATGGCTTTTGTATTGAATGCGACGTTATCTTTTCTCATCGGATTTATGTCCTTCTGGATCACTGAAACATGGGGCATTGCCGCTATCCGTAACATCCTGCTCAGTTTCTTGACAGGAACAGTTATACCGCTTGATTTGTTTCCGCAGTTTCTTCAGAAGATATTGCTCATGCTGCCGTTTCCATATATCTCTTATGTCCCTGCAAAGATATTGTGTGAGCCAAACTTCAACATGAATATTGTAACTTCCGGTTTTGCCATAAGTTCCATATGGATCTGCTTGTTTTTTATAATATCATATTTGCTCTTTACAAGAGGGATTAGCAAATATACAGCAAGGGGGGTATAAATATGCGTTTTCTTGCTGAAGGAGTTAAAATGTCATATAAAAGGATGAAGCTATACCGAATCAATATAATCAGCTGGGTTATTGCGGATATTTCATTATATGCTTCGATAATTTTTATGTACATCATCTTAGTGAATAAAGTGAAGGTAATCGGCGACTATCGTGGCAATGAGATCCTTTTATTTGTTAGCTGCTATCTATTGATCAACAATATATTTGCCATATGCGCAAATAGCGTAACAGCATATTGCAGGAATATCATCGATGGCAAGTTCAACCACGATTTGCTAAGACCTAAAAACCCGATAATCTATATAATTTTAAAGAACATCAACCTTGCTCCTCTACTCACGACTTTGCTTCTTGTGGTATTTAATCTCTATTGCATAAGAATAAACGAAGCGCAGATATCGCTCTTATATTTCGTATCTGTTGTAATCGGTGCGATTACTATGATGCTCTTGTATTTAATCCTTTATACATTTGCGCTTTTTAAATTGAAAATTGATTCTGTGGATAGAGTTCTTTATCAAATTGTTGCTATAAGCGAAATGCCAGACACGATTTTCCCAAAAACGATAAGAAACATTTTGATCTATGCTATACCTGTTTATCTATTCAGTTCAATACCTGCAAGGATATCTTTAGGTAAAAGCACTTTGATTGAAGAAATCTGGACTTTTGTTGCTCCAGTTCTATTGTTTCTAATCTTAAGGTGGATATACAAAATTGGATTAAGGCATTACTCTGAAGGATTATCTTAAAAAAATTAATTTTTTTATTTTTTGAATGTTTAAAAAGAAAAAAAGGTGTCTATAATATATGTAGAACAAAAGATTAAATAAATAGTTTTGATCTTCTATCATGTAAAAAATTTGTTATCCCCACCCCTCTTGTTATAAGTTATAATAACCATTTTTGCTTTTTAAGTAAAAATGGTTATTTGCTTTTTAGAATATATTGAGCATTTTTAAAATATAATGTAGAGAATAAATCATTTAAAAATGGAGGTATAAACTATGGAAATTTTAAATATGGAACAAGGCTACAAGGCTATGGGAATAAATATGGAAAGCGGCGAAGGTGAGGATCTTTTTCCCACTGCAAGGGTTAAAAGCGATCCTGTTAAAATTAAAACTGAAATCATAAATATTTCACACACCCCTGAGGAATCAGAAAAATATCGTCAAATCGAAATAGACATGATGAAGAAGAATATCAATAACTTTAAAGATGGTGTTGATGTTTTTAAGAATTTTCAGAGGGTAGATATATTTAAAATGACCCCTTGCGCAAACAACTGGAATTACTTTAATTTACCTAATGATTCTCAATTCATAACTTTGATGAGCTCCATTGAACAGCTTGGTGTACTTCAACCACTTATCTTGCTCCGCGACAATGATTCTTCTGATATATATGAGATTTTGATCGGTAATTCAAGGCATCTTGCTCTTGTATCTCTCTATGAAAATTCTCAGCACGACGAGAAATTTAGATTTGCACCTGCCTTCATCCTAAATAGAGAGGAAGTTGGAGAGTACTTTATCAGGGCTATGATCTTAGATTCTAATTTTTCTTACAGGGATATAGACCAAACCGTATTAATAAAAGCTCTGATTGAAAGGTACACCATTTTAAAAAAGAGCAAAAATTATAGATCCGAGTCTAATATTGCTGAAACTTTGTCCAATGAGTTTTTGATGTCTAGAAGCACTGTCTTCAATTATCTTTGCCTTAACAAATTATGTGAAGAAGTGATGGTGCTATTATTAGAAAAGAGGATTAAGCTTCAGTCTGCAAGATACCTAGCTCGTGTTAACCATCAAACTCAGAGGATGATACTTGAAAAATATGGCATTGAGAATATAAACATACTTCACAGGGTAGAATTTTTAACTGCTGCTAACGTTGAGA
>WQUF01000189.1 GCA_009785875.1 Oscillospiraceae bacterium
CTTCGATAAGTGCTTGAAAAAAAGGGGTATCAGCAATTACTTTTGAGTGTTTTTTATATATGGTAAGCTGAATATTGCCTTTATTTTTTAATTCATCGTTTTTTATTAAAGAAGTAGAATATCCTGATTCATGGACTATTTCCATGATTTTCTCTTTAGTTTTTTTGCTTATTCCATTTTTATTATTTAAAGCCATAGAAACGGTCGCAATAGATACATTTGCCTTTTCTGCTATTTGTTTAATCTTAATTGCCATGTGACACCTCTAAAATAAATGTGAAATCTCTAAATAAATTCTATTAAAATAAGTATACCATTTTAAATATTATTATCAATAATATTATTTAAAAAAATTAAGTTTTTTATTAAAATATTTCAAATTTTCATTAAGAGTTAAATAATGTAATCGATTTGTAAGATATGATACTCGTTTACTACGTTGATAATTTAAGCAATTAAGATCATTTATTTAAAAAATAAATTAAAAATTTTAAATAAATATATTGAAAAATTTTAAAAATGTTATATAATGAAATTAATAAATTAGTCGAATAGAATATAGGCTTCTTAATTTGCAAATAAAAGAAAGGATGGGAATCATGAAAAAACGTATATTTGCTAAACTTATCTCAGCATTTTTGTTTATATCGATCTTCTCAGCATGTGGCACTTCATCACAGCAAGGGGGAAACACAACAACCCAAACAAATAGCCAAGCTTCTACTACTACCACCACAACAACAAGTAGCAACCAAACCACCGCTGATATAAAGAAAATAGTTGTAGCTTTCCCAACATGGACCGGTGCCCCAAAAGACCTTAAAATTGTTCAGGATGCGATGAATGAAATCACCCGCAAATCTATCGGTGTAGAGGCAGAGCTTTTAGTAACCGATTTTGCTTCTTATAACCAGCAGATGACCTTGACGCTCACAGGTAACGAGCCACTGGATGTATTCATAACAATCGGCAACCTGTATGTACCATCGATACAAAAGGGTGAGTTAATAAACTTAGAGGAAAACGATCTTCTTAAAACATATGGTCAAGGTATCATCGACGCTGTAGGCATGACTTACATAGATGCTTGTCGGGTAGGTGGAGTATTATATGGTCTACCTAACAATAGAGATATGGCTCAGGGAAGAGGATGTGCTTCCGTTCGCACAGATCTCTTAGACCAAATCGGATATCAGTCCAAGAACACTGGTGAGATTGAGAAAGTTACATTGGATGAACTTGATAATATCTATGCTCAAATTTACGCAGCTAACCCTGGACTTGAAATCTATCGTTCAGTCACAAATTCCATGGCTCAGTTCTCTAATGTAGACATGCTCGGTGGCAACGCATTTGGTGTGCTCACGGATTACGGTGCGAAAAGAGAAGTAGTCAACCTGTTTGAGACCCAATTCTATTCTGATTACTGCCAAAGAATGTGGAAAATGTATAACTTAGGTTATATCAGTGCAGACTCTGCAACAGATACCACTGCTGTTGGCGAGCTTGTAAAGGCTGGTACGTTAGCTTCTTATACAACTGGAGGCAAGCCTGGTATCAAGCAGCAGGAAACTAATCTCTGTGGCAAACCGATGACAATTTTCCAGACCTTAGGTGACTATATCTCCTCTTCCGCTGTTGCAGCTTTCCCTTGGTCTATTCCACTCAACTGCAAGGATCCTGTTTCTGCAATGAAGTGGTTAAATGAGATGTATACTAACGCTGACCTTATGAACCTCATCTCCTGGGGCATCAAGGATGTACATTACCAAGTCCTTGATAGTGGCTTGATCGATTATGCACCTGGGGGAGATGCGACTAATTCCGGTTACAATCACTCCATGGGCTGGATGTTCTTCAACCAATTCCTAACTTATGTATGGAATGGCAATGCTCCTGATGTTTGGGATCAAATCAAGAAATTTAACGATAACGCATATAAATCATCTGCTTTGGGATTTACCTTTGATCCTACCAATGTCTCCACAGAAATGACTGCCGTACAGAATGTATACGATGAGTATCAAAAAAGCTTGGAATATGGTCTTGTTGACCCAGCTGTCGCCATCCCAGAGATGAACGCTAAAATGAAAGCTGCAGGCATCGATAATATCATCGCAGAAAAGCAAAAGCAGCTGAACGAATGGGCTACTAAGATGGGTTTAAACTAAAGATTCATAATTAAAAAAACAGCGGAACCAAAATTCTGGTTCCGCTAATTAATCATAGGAGGCTATGGGGGAAATGATTGCAACTACTAAGAAAGTATCGACTAAAGCCACAGTTCCACGGTCAAAATTAGCTAAATCAGCTAAGTTTATACCGCTTTACTTAATGGCTCTTCCTGGACTTATTTACTTATTCATCAATAACTACATGCCTTTACCTGGAATTATAATCGCATTTAAAAAATACAGTGCTAAACTTGGCATCTTTGGGAGTCCTTGGGTCGGCTTAAAGAATTTTCAGTTCCTATTTAAGACAAGCGATGCTTGGATCATTACACGAAACACTTTGCTTTATAATTTTGGATTTATAATAATCAACACCGTCTTAGCGATTTTAGTGGCAATCATCTTAAGTGAACTCCGGAGTCGCATGAAGAAATTTTATCAGAGTGCTATATTGCTCCCTAATTTGATTTCAATCGTAATCGTCAGCTATCTGGTCTTCGCATTTTTAAGCGTCGATAACGGATTTATCAACAAAACGATCTTGCCACTCTTTGGTATAAACCCGGTTAAGTGGTACAGCGATACATCTCCTTGGCCCTTTATCTTGATTTTGGTCAGCGCATGGAGGTCGGTTGGATATATGTGTATCATCTATCTTGCTGCTATCATCGGCTTTGATAAAAGTTATTATGAAGCAGCCTTGATAGACGGTGCCAGTAAAATGCAGCAAATATTCCGGATTACCATACCACTTTTAAAGCCCACCATTATACTGCTCACTATGATGGCTATTGGGCGCATATTCTACTCTGATTTCGGACTCTTTTATCAAGTTCCGCAAAACCAAGGTGCTCTCTATTCTGTTACAAATACCATCGACACCTATGTTTACCGTGGACTTCTTCAATTAGGCAACATAGAAATGTCTTCAGCTGCAGGCTTTTATCAGAGCGTAGTTGGATTTATACTGGTATTATCAGCAAACCTCCTCCTCAGAAAAATCGATAGGGAAAGTGCTCTATTTTAAAGAAAGGCGGCATAAACATGGTAATGTCAAAAGAAGACCGAGTATTTCAATTAATCGGGAATATCATAATGATCCTCTTAACTATATTTGCGCTGGTACCCATAATCCTTTTAGTGATATCCTCCTTTACAAGCAATCAGGCACTTATCGCAAATGGTTATTCATTTTTCCCTAAAGAGCTCAGCTTAGAGGCATATAGATATGTCTTTTTAGCAGGGGATACTGTAATGAGAGCCTATGGAGTATCGATTTTGCTCACCACAACAGGCACATTATGCAGCTTAATTATCACTACTATGTTAGCATATACCCTTTCCCGTAGAGGTTTGCCTTTACGTGGAGTCCTGACCTTTGTGGTGTTTTTTACCATGCTGTTTAATGGTGGACTTGTGCCTACATATCTCAATTATACAGGTGTTTTCGGAATCAAGAACACCTTTGCAGCTCTTTTAGTCCCGTCGCTCCTGATGAATGGCTTTAATGTTCTTCTCATGAAAAGCTATTTTGTTACGAGCATTCCGCACGAAATCATCGAAGCTGCACAAATTGATGGTGCTGGCGAATTTAAGATATTCACAACCATCGCCGTACCCATGGCTAAACCAATCGTCGCAACTATTGCCATGTTCGTTGGTATCGCATATTGGAACGACTGGAACAATGGATTTATTTACTTAACTTCTGCAACGCACCTTTTCAGCATTCAAAACCTATTAAATCGCATGATACAAAACATACAATTCCTGAGTCAAAATTCTCAGGGGCTTTCTCAGGCAAACGAAGGACTTTCAAAGATACCCTCAGCGTCTATCCGGATGGCAATGGCTGTTATAGGAATCCTGCCTATCGTCATTGTATATCCATTCATTCAAAATAACTTTGTCAAAGGTATAACACTTGGCGGAGTAAAAGGATAAGGAGAAATTATTATGAAAATTTTCACAGAATATTTAAGCGACGATAAAAAAGTCACACTTACCTGCTATGTTCAAGAGCCATCTAGAGAGATGAAAAGTACTGCGGTTAAGCCTGCTGTACTGGTCATTCCTGGAGGCGCATATCTTTTCACCTCAGACCGTGAAGCTGAACCAATCGCCCTTTCATATGCTGCTAAAGGCTTTCAAGCATTTGTACTATGGTATTCTACTGGTAAAAGAGCCGTTGGATGCAAACCATTAAAAGAAGCTTCTAAAGCTATAGGCTTGATCCGTGAAAACGCTGAAAAATTTCATGTAAAGCCAGACCAGATCGTTACCTGTGGTTTCTCTGCTGGTGGACATCTATCTGCATGGGTAGGTCTTTGCGGAGAAAACAAACCAAATGGCATGATTATTTGCTATGGAGCTACTGAAATATTTTCCCCTCAAAGGGAACGTGAACATGCAGAAAAAGGAGAAAAAAACCCTCTCATCAGCTCTTTATTAGGCAATGATTATAGTGAGGAAGAAGCAGAGGCACTAAACCTTTCCAATTATGTCAATAAGGATTCGATCCCAATGTTCTCTTGGGGTACAGTGGAAGACGTGTTGGTTACAGCTCCTGGTATACTGAAGTTCGCTCAGGCTTACGCAGAAGCTAATAGACCATTTGAGCTGCATCTGTACCAATACGGTGAACACGGGCTTGCGCTGTCAAACTATGTAACAGCTAACGGCAGAAAGAGCATGGTTGAGCCTGCTGTGGAAGGTTGGCTCGATATGAGCGTTGAATGGTTCCATCGAAATTTCGGTGAGCCTGTTATCGTTGATAAGCCTTATGAGATGATCCCCGGACTTATCCCAGATGAATAATTTGGGAGGATGTAAATGAAGAAATATGATATCTTTGAGCTAACTTTGCAAGGTCCCACTGATGGCAACCCATTCACTGAAGTTGACCTACGTGCAAAGTTTAGCTTCATGAATTACAAACGCATCGTCTCTGGTTTCTATGATGGAGATGGTGTCTATAAAATACGCTTCATGCCCGACCGTGAAGGTGAATGGAGCTATACAACCATTTCGAACTCCGGTGAATTAGATGGAAAGGAGGGCAGCTTTGTTTGCGATCCTGCTATTCCTGGTAATCATGGTCCGGTTAGAGTTATGAGCAAATTCCACTTCGCTTATGATGACGGTACACCGTACTATCCTTATGGCACAACAGCTTATAACTGGACAAACCAAGAGCCAAGTTTAGTAGCTCAGACTATTGAGACATTAAAAACCTCTAGTTTCAATAA
>WQUF01000190.1 GCA_009785875.1 Oscillospiraceae bacterium
GATAAAGGGTATACTTATATCATTTCAGATGGTGTATATTTCGATACTTCAAAGGTTGATGATTATGGTAAATTGTCTAAATTAGATGTAAAGGGCTTAAGGGCAGGAGCTAGGATAGATATCACTGACGGCAAGAAGAATATCACAGATTTTGCCCTTTGGAAATTCTCACCAAAAGATAAAAAGAGGCAGATGGAATGGGATAGTCCATGGGGAATAGGATTTCCAGGGTGGCACGTTGAATGCTCAACTATGGCTACAAAATATTTAGGCGAGCATATCGATATACATTGCGGAGGTATTGACCATATTCCTGTCCATCACAACAACGAAATCGCTCAGTCTGAAACAGCTTTGGGACATAAATGGGTGAATTTCTGGCTTCATGGTGAATTTTTAGTATTGGATAAAGAAGAAAAGATGTCTAAATCAAAGGATAATTTCACTACTCTTGAGACATTGATAGAAAAGGGCTACGATCCATTGGTTTACAGGTATTACTGCTTGAATACCAACTATGGAAAGGCTTTGGTATTTTCGTGGAAAGCTATCGACTCTGCAAGTATCGCTTTAAATAAACTAAAATCAAAGGTGATTGAATATAAAAAGGCGAGTTTAGAAGATGAAATCTTAAATTTAAAATATTTAGAAGATTTCTACAAAACTTGCCAAAATGATCTGAACATTTCTTTAGGTGTCGGCATAATGTGGGATATGATAAACGATAATTCCATATCAAATGCAAATAAGTATTTGATATTGCTTGAAATGGATAAGATACTCGGTTTAAAATTTGATACCATGAAGGAAGAAGAACAAGTCTTTGATGATGAAATAATGAAATTGGTAAAAGAAAGACAGGAAGCGAGGAAGAATAAGGATTTTAAGACTTCAGATAGGATTCGCAATGAGCTTTTAAAAATGGGCATTGCACTTGAAGATAGCAAAGATGGGGTTAGGATAAAGAGAATATAAAACAAAAATTGATGGGGGTGAAAAGAGTTAATCAATGCCAGTATTTGAATTTGTATTGATACTTTTAGGAGCAGTTTTGCTGTCGAATATAATCAATCGTTTTTTGCCGGTACTGTCTATACCCATTGTGCAAATAATTTTAGGCATTATTATCACTCTCATTCCTTTTGGTGCCTTCGAACTTGATTTTGTAATCGAACCTGAGCTGTTTTTTGTGTTATTTATCGCACCTTTAGTATTTCAAACCAGTTTAGAAGCAGATAAGAAGACTTTGTGGGAAATGAAAGGCTCAATCATCAGTTCAGCAGTGATATTGGTTATAATTACGATAATAATAGGTGGGTATATCGTACACGCAGTTATTCCTCATATTCCATTGGCAGCAGCGTTTGCGCTTATAGCTTCTTTAGGTCCTACAGATGTGGTAGCTGTGGATGCTGTAGCAAAACGCCTTGCTGTGCCAAGTAAGATAATGGGCATATTGTCTGGCGAATCTATTATAAACGATGCATCAGGTATAGTTAGCTTTCAATTTGCAATCGCTGCTATGGTTACAGGCTACTTTTCAATTACCCATGCTTTTGGGCAGTTCCTGTTAATGGGATTGGGAGGAGTATTTGTTGGTTTAGCAATGACCTTTTTAAAATACGAACTCGTTAAAGGCTTGCGTTCATTAGGCATGGAAAATGCAACTTTTCACATTTTAATCGATATTTTAACACCTTTTATAATATATCTAATCGCAGAGTATCTGTCTGTTAATGGTATTCTAGCTGTATTTGCAACAGGCATTGCACATTCTTTCTTAAAAGATAAGCTCAACCCTGAAACAGTTAAATTGAACATAGCACATGAAAGCGTATGGGCATTTTTATCTTTTACTTTTGATGGACTGGTTTTCGTGATGCTGGGAACTCAATTGCCACATATCCTGAAGACCATAAGCACTGGCGAGTTTGTCATCAATAACTTGCAAATAGTGGGGTATATATTTTTATTCATGTTTATGATTGCTTTTATACGCTTTATGTGGTGGATAGCAGTGATTAGAAAGAAGACCTATTATGATCCTGAAAAACCTATTAGGAAAATCAAAGCAGGCACTATTTATAGTTTGGCTGGTGCACACGGAGCTGTGTCTTTAGTCAGCGTGATGTCAATTCCAATACTCCTTGCAGATGGGAGTGCATTTCCAGATCGTGACCTGATGATATTGATAGCAAGTGGTATAATTGTACTTTCTTTGCTCATTACAAATTTCATTCTGCCTCTTATCGTAGAGCATAAACTGGAAAAGACTAAAGATGAATCAGAGTTTTACGCATATGCTGAGATTATACGTAAGACTATAGACGGGCTTACTTCTGAGATGACCAATGAAAACCGCATAGCAACAGAAATAGTCATAGCTTGTTATGCCAGGCGAAAACGTGCGATGAGAAGAAGAAGTGGGATTCACAATAAAAGTAAAGAAGAAAAGGATTTGTTTTTGCAAACTCTGCAGTGGGAAAAGAAGAACACTCTTTTGATGTTAAAAGAAGGCAAAGTTGATGAGATATCTGCAAAGCATACCATTGAAATTTTGGAGTCTCGTTTTGAAACCTTATTGCACGGAAAAAGGATCATCTCTTTTCGTATGCTGATTAGATTCGCTGTCTCTATACTACAAAGGAGGAGGCATAATATAAGCATTGAAAAGCATTCTAAGACTTCTATGGCGTTGATGGAAGCTAATTCTAAATATGTTTTGGATAAATTGAATGAGCTTAATCCAGAGGAAAATGATGCAGTTGAAAGGATGATCTCCATGTATGAATTGATTGCTGCAAGCCGTAGGCATCGACCTGAGAATCAAATATTGACAGTGCATTATGGGGAAAAAGATCCTCTCGTTTTAGAAGTCGCTGCAAACGGATTTCAAATAGAGAGGGAGCTTATTCAAGAAATGTTCGAGAATGGTGACATTTCATGGGAAACAGCCAGGGAAATGCGAAGCAATATCATCATGCTGGAAGCGAGACTTTTAGAGGATTAAATCAAGATAAAATGACCTCCTCTTATATAATGACAGCAAAGTCAAGAAAAAGAGGAGGACATTTATATTTACTTTTGAGTTAGATGAACTGCAAATCCACCTATTTCTTCCTCTAAATAAATTACTGTGATTTTTCCATTCACCATTTTCGCTGAATCCATATTAAAATGAATTCCTTTGCTTTCCAGATAATTCATCGCACGGCTTACATTATTGGTACCGATAGCAATATGTCCCTTTTTACCAAGACCAGGACCTTTCATCGCTTCAATAAATCCACCTGCAAATATGGAAGTAGGATCTATTCTCTTCTTAAAGCCAAATAAATTATCAAAAGATGATGCCACAGAATCTGCTTCTTCATCATTTTCACAATTGATGCCAACATGTTTAAGTTCAAAGCCAAGAACTAATTGAACTGCTTCTTTAGTTAATTCTTTAATTTTATCAAAATCTTTTGCAGCAACAAGCTCCTTTTTAACCATAAAGCTTCCACCACATGCGACGATTTTGTCATATGCTAAATAGGTTCCAATATTTTTTTCATTTATTCCACCAGTTGGTATGAATTTCATAGTAGTGTATGGACCTGCTAAATCTTTAATCATGCTTAACCCACCAGAGCCTTCAGCAGGGAAGAATTTTACTACATCAAGTCCAAAGGATAAAGCGATCTCTATTTCGCTTGGAGTAGCGATACCTGGTACAATAGGAATACATTTGTCTACACAATACTTCACAACACTTGGGTTTATACCAGGAGTTACAATAAATTCGGCTCCTGCTGAAATTGCACGATCTACTTGCTCGGTTGTAAGCACTGTTCCTGCACCAACGAACATTTCAGGATATGCTTCTTTTATTTTCTTAATAGACTCTTCTGCAGCTGCTGTTCTAAATGTAACTTCAGCACAGGGAAGACCACCTTCAAGCAATGCTTTTGCAAGAGGTACGGCATCTTCAGCGTTGTTTAACACAACTACAGGGACAATTCCAATCATATTGATTTTATCTAATATTTTATTCATAGTACATCTCCTCATATTATTTGGTTATTATTATATCATAGTTTAGAATAGTATTTAAGGAGTAAAAATGTTATAGAAATCTTGAGTTAAAATATTTATTTGGTTGGAGGTACACTTGAAGTAAAGCTAGCATATAATAATTTATATATTAAATTTTATTGTTAAAGTATATACAACTGTTTATACTAATATTAGAGGTGAAGTTTATGTATACAAATATTCAAAGATGGGAAAATAGCCAAGTAATAAGGCTTCCAGAGGTAATGCTAGATAAGTTAGGGATTTTTGAAAATGATGAGGTTGAAATAGTCTCTGAGGATGATCAAATAATCATTAAAAAGATTAAGGAGAAAAAATTTTTAACATTAGAAGAGAGATTTAAGGATTATAAGGGAGATTATGATCCGACTTCATTTAAATGGGATGACCCTGTTGGGAGTGAGAAAATCTAGTGGGAAATGAGTATGCTCCAAATCAAGGAGATATAATAATTATGAATTTTGATCCACAGATAGGGCATGAACAAAGAGGAATACCTGCTCTAATAATAAGTAATAATAGCTATAACAATTTAGTAAAAGGTCTTTCCATCGTTTGCCCTATAACTAATACAGATAATGATTTTCCTTTACATGTAAGGCTAGATATCAGAACAAAAACATCTGGAGTAATTTTATGTGAGCATGTAAAATCAGTTGATATTAGAGAAAGACATATCGCTTTTAAAGAGAGATTACCTAAAGATTTACTTGATGATGTTTTGAATATCATCAAATCACTTTACTAATAGGATAAAATGTACACATAAAATCCATATTTAGTATAGCTCAAATTTATGAACTTTTCAACAGAGATATTTGCGATACAGCGGTTTGAGGCTGCCGAGCAATTTTAATATATCTCAAAGGTTTTAATTAGGAGGAGCGATGATAAAAGTATTTTTTGATACTATACGAAAGAATCAATTAAAGTACATATATTTTATAATTTTTTACCTATTAGCATCTGTAGTCATAGCCTTATGCAATGCATTTATTGCTAAGACCCAGGGTTCTATTGGACAGGCTGCTACTGAATTAGATCAAAACATGCTTTTAGGATTCCTCATTATTTTAGCGGCTTTGACTTCAGTAAAAGTCGTATTTAGTGCAGTGTCCAAGCTTAGTACAAAACGCTTTTCAGGAAAAATAATCTATACTTTAAGACAAAAATTCGCTAAACATTATGCATTTATTTCCTTTCAAGATATCAGCAAAAAAAATAGCGGTGAGACATTATCCTTATATACAAATGATTTACCCATTGCTGCAAATTTTATCACCACGAACACTTTTGACCAGCTCGCACAAGTGGTTGCTTTAATAGTTTCAGCCATCTTTATGG
>WQUF01000191.1 GCA_009785875.1 Oscillospiraceae bacterium
TTAATCGCAAAGAAATCTCATTTTAATGGGAGTGCATTTATTGAATTAACGAAATGTGTTAAATCAATAGTTGAAGAGGAAATAATTGTTTAAAAGGACTTAAAAACCATTCTATACTAAAGTAAATAACTTGTTTAGAATGGTTTTTTATTCATACATAAAGTATACTAATATTAAATCCAAATCTTTGTTAATCATTGTGAAAAATTTTTAATTGGGAGGTGAGTTTCATGAGACCACTTTTATCCATTAAAACCTTGTTTCGTACACCATTAAAGACATTTTTAATATTCATTTTAATTGCGGCAGCATCCTTTGCAGTTTTTTCACGTGTCACAGACCTTGCTATAACTTCTCGTGAAGTATCAAGAGTTTCTAGCTTTTATCGGGGAATATGTGCACTTGATACTGGTGTACCTACTAATACCTCTGATTTAGTTAGAAGCAGCATGTTATCTTTACCAAACGATGTCCCACCAGCACTAACTAAAGAAGAAATAAATGCATTTTCCTCATTAAAACAGGTTACTTCGGTGGACACAAGGTACATGACAGCAGGTATTATAGATTTTAATCTTGGTGATGAAGTAAATTATTCAGGTGGTACTAGCAGTAATATAGCTAATATTGGTGATTCAGGACAGAATTTTGCATATAGCTATACTAATAGGTTTATTGTCGAAGCTACATATCTAAATAGTGCTGTTGGTAGTGACCACATTATGCTGAGCTTTGAAGATTGTAAGATCCTTTCAGGAGATCCATCTATATTATTAAGTTCCTATTTAAATGTACAAGTTTTTGCACAAGATGGTGTATCAATGTCAATCAGTCGCGCTGGCTCTGGTTTTGCTAGTCGAGAATTCTATTATATAAAAAATAACCCTTACGGACAAAGTTTTGTTGACACTTTGATTAAAGGTAACCGTTACCTTTTGATAGGTCGCTGGGAACCTCATAATCCAATTAACACCGAATTCCTCGGTGATCAGGATACATTAAATTTTTGCCCTTCCGTCATAAGTTTAAAAGGAAAACCTGAAAACTATCTGGAAACAGAAGAATTCGCTCCTGTGAAAAAGCTCATCGATATTACAAATAGCGATAAGAATACTGTCGATATGGTGTATACTTCAGATATGCGCTCTATCCCACGCTTTTCTGAGCAAAAATCCGTCATAAAACAAGGACGGGCATTAACAGCAGACGACACAGATGCTTGCGTAGTAAGTGGAACGTTTTTGCGGATGAACCGATTGAAAATAGGCGATACCATCAAAGTTGGGCTTTGCAGCAAGTTGTTTGAACAGAACTGCGCTTTAGGTGCTATTAGCTATACTCCTGATCGCTATTCCACACCTGTAAAAAATGTGAATTTGACTATCGTCGGTGCATATGAAGATACAGATACAGTTGAAGATCAATTGGGAACAGCTTTTTGGAGCTATTCTACACGCACTATATTTGTGCCTTTATCGCTTTTGCCAGTTGAAGTTCCAGAAGATCATGTATTTAAACCTGGTGAGTATAGTTTTATCATAGGAGATCCTAACAATATTGAAGGATTTTTAAAAGATGCACAGCCTTTAGCTGATAAATTTGGTATTAAATTGAATTTTGATGACGGTGGATGGCAAGAAATCAGCAAAAATATCAGTACAGGCAGAATAACATCAACCATAACAGCATCTTTATTTTTAATTGCTGCCGCTGTAGCTTTGCTTCTTGCTATATATGTTTTCATATGGAGAAACAAGAAAGTCTATGCTATCATGCGAGCCCTGGGTACACCAAGAGGCAAGATACAAAGGTCTCTCGTTCTTCCACTTGCTTTTCTGACTATACTAGCAGTACCTTTAGGAGGGTTAGTAGGACTTAATTTCACTTCAAAATCAGTGGTTCCAGTATTAAAGTCCTATACTGAAATAGTACCTAATTATACTCCTGATGCATCTGTACAAATGTCTATAGCTTTTGCTTGTTTTATTGGTATAATCATGGTTTTAATAGCACTCACCTTTTTATTTTTGAGAAAACTAGCGAAAACATCTCCATTAGATCTAATGCAAGGGGACAGGGTGAATATAAAGGTTAAGAAAATTAGTGAAACTAAAAGTAGTGTAGTTACACCTGTATCGCAATTACCGCAATTTACGCCTTTTTCGGTGCCTACTATTCTTACGCCAAAACATGGTAAGTATTCTGCACTCAGCCACGTAATTAGCTACATATTTCGTCATATCAGGCGTACCAAATGGAAATCAGCAATGTTAAGTCTACTGGCAGTGCTGATGTGTGGGGCTATGGGAACTCTGACGATTGTGCAAACATCCTATTCAAAAATGGATATAAAAGGATTTCTTGCTTATGGTGAATCTGATGCTTTAGCTGATGCTTCAATTTCTCCTCTTTTAAAAGATGTATATTATTGGGGTAAGATGGATGGTGCTCTTTGTGGGAAAGAAGCTACTCCTGTGTATGTTACAAACAATGTTGATAGATGCTTAAATGACTTAGGTGCAAAGGATTATAAGATAAGTTATATCGATGGATTTCAGGGCTTTTCAATAGGGCGTTCAGAATTTATCATCAGCAAAGAACTCGCTGAAGCTTTAGGTATTTCATTAGGTGGAGAAACACGCTTGATAAATGAATCTGTATGGAAAAATTACCAAAATGGCAAAGCACATTACTATGAGTATGCTATGATGAATTTCAAAGTGGCTGGAATAATCGATAGCCCTGGTCTTGGATTAGCTGTATTTGCACCAGCTCATGTTGGACTTGAAAAAGTATTTTTAGGAAAGTATACCCTTAAAAATTGCGAATTTACTATAGCTGACAACACAAAATTACAAGAGGCACAAGATTTTATAAGTAAGCTTGAGACTCGAAGCAGAAGGATAGCTTATTATGCTAAGTCTTCTCTGGATAAAGCTGAGCTTGATAATATAACTCAGACTATGAGGCTTTTGAAATCACTGTTTCCAGTATCAGTAGTAGTGGCTGTTATTATAGGATTGTTCGCATCAGGACTTTCTATTATACAATCTTCCAGGGAAGTGGCTGTACTTCGTATATTGGGTACAACAAAGAAGCGAACCCGATGTATGCTCATTTTTGAGGAGATCATACTATGCATATTAGGAATTGCAGTGGCTACAATTGGGCTTGTAATGTATAACATAGATCTATTTTCACTATCTGCAGAAACAATTATATTTTGCATTATTCTATATTTTTTAGGATGCCTATGTGCTGTCATTTTCGCAGCATATTTTGTGACAAAGAACAAGGTTTTAGAATTACTTCAAGTTAAAGAATAGGAGCTAGAATTATGTCAACACTAACACTTACAAATGCTACTTATAAATATCATGGAGCACAAATGCCTGCTGTTTCAGGTGTGAATTGTACTTTTGAACCAAAACAATTATATGCTATTGTAGGTCCTAGCGGTTCAGGTAAGTCTACGCTGCTCTCCATGATGGCTGGTCTTGATCTTCCTACTGAAGGAACTATCGCTTTTGATGGCTATGACCTTGCTAGACTTGATCTTGACCGCTATAGGAGAGAAAGCATAGCTATGATTTTTCAATCGTTTCAGCTCTTTGCCCTGTTGACTGCTATGGAGAATGTCTGTTATCCAATGGAGCTATGTGGGATAAAACCTGTCGATGCGAGACCTAGAGCCATGAACTTATTAGAAAGAGTTGGTATCACTAAAGAACAGATGAGGCGTTTTCCATCCAGACTATCAGGCGGTGAGCAGCAAAGGATAGCTATTGCACGTAGCCTTGCAGCAGGTGCGAAGATCTTGCTTGCAGACGAGCCTACAGGAAACCTCGATATCGATAATACTAAAAATATTATAGATATACTACAAGACTTGGCACATAATGAGGGTTACTGCGTTATCATTGTGACACATGATCTTGAAATTGCGGATAAAGCAGATGTAGTTTATAAAATGCGTGGTGGAATTTTATCTTTATAATCTCTCATCTTCTCTATCCCAAGCAGCAAATAACTCATCAGGCGTTTTGTACACTACAATTGTTCCATTTTTGATAGCTTTCTCTGTCTCTGAAACATCACTTATAATATCATTAAGGGTTGTATTTTCTGGCATAATTATCACCTCATAATTATTGTACCGCATATTCACCGCAATATAAACAAAAGAATTGCAATACAAAGGCAAGTGGGATATTATTTTAAAGAGAAATTCTTTTAATTAACTACAGACTCTTGTCTTTATTTTCTTTCACCAGTGTTTTTAAGTCGATATTTATCAAAAAATTAACTCCAAAAACCATAAATTTAGAGTGAATATTTTGAAAAGTAAAAAATGTGTTTTTAATATAATTTTAATCAAAGTAGATTTTCCATATAAAGAAAGATCTGCTTTTTTTGCTTAAAACTTATTCATTGCACAACAAACAACCCTAGTAGATTTTGGGCGAACAATCGTTTGATGCGTCTTTTTTATCATCAGTTTATTTTATCAGAATTTCAATTTGATTAAAATTTTAGCGATTTTACATTATGCAAGAATCATCCTCCAAATAATTTAGAATGACTTCCTATTCTCACAAATTCAACATAAGTTATATATTTGTTGGATTCTTTATCTATTTCCATCGTGTCAATCACTCTGTAAATCAACAGCATATCTGGTCTCAAGTGACACTCTCTATGATTTTTATAATTACCAGTAAGTAAATGATCTTTGTATTTTAAAGGGAATTCTTTTTTGTTCATCAGCAAGTCTTGAACAATGCTAAATTCGCTAATAATAATTTTATTCATGTTAAGTGCTCTAAAGTCATTTCTAAATCGAGAAGTGGTTAGAGGAAACCTAATCCTCTCCATTCATTAAATCCTCCATCATTTCCTCGCAATTCCTGTAAGTCCTCACATTTCTACCACTAATAGAATCCTCCAATGCCTCTATTGTTTCTGCGTTTGGTATATTAAGTGCTTCAAACGTAACCCTTTGTTCTGCCACTATCCTTTTTACTATTCCATTTAAAAGTGCAGATACAGACAATCCGATTTTATCAGCAAAATCTTCTAGGCTGGTTTTATCATCTTCATCAATTTTTATACTCAAATCAACTTCAGACATGAATTTACACCTCCTTATGCATCGATTAATTTATTCATGAAGAAGTCTCACACTTCTTCAATAATTGGTCGAATCATGCTTATCATTCCCAATTGTCCTCTATTTTAACTAACTTCTGTAAGAATACTTCGTTTCTTAAGTCATTGGTCATTGAACTAAATCATCTTCCTTATTCTCATCATATACTTTTTCGGTGCTATGATAATAAGAAGCATCAAATATTATTTTTTGTTCAAACACTATTTTTCTGATAAAAGCATTGATAATATCTGAAACATTC
>WQUF01000192.1 GCA_009785875.1 Oscillospiraceae bacterium
TTTTAATAATTTATGGAGTTTTTATTAGCTCAAAATCTTGGTATGAAAGACCAGACCCTTTGATGAATATATTTGTAAATTGCTTAATTTCATAGCCTTCTAAGCTCGCAGACATATTGTAATATCCAGAATCTACGTTTTCTAATGTAAAAATTCCATTTGAATCTGTTAACACTTTATACTCATTGATTCCACTTTTTAACACTATATATACAGAAGCTAATGGACTCTTATCTATATTATTTACAATTTTTCCTGTAATGCTGCCGGTTTGGTGTACAATGGAAAAATCTTTAGTAGTATGATCGCTATCGATTAAAATATCTTCTGGGCCAAAATCATCATAATTTAAAAGAGAGATTTTAATGGTATATTTTCCTAAAGCTAAATCGCTAATGATGTAATTGCCGTTTGAATCAGTAGTCTGAGAATAATCTTCCTGCCCATTAGATACAGTTACAAGAGCAAGAGATATAGGAGCTTTTGTCTTTGCATCAGTAACTCTCCCAGTTAAACTCACCTTTTTTTCAATAAGAGCATCTTTGTTTATTTTATTTCCACCATTTACGGATATATTTGTGAGTAGCTTTTTTTCATATCCATCTAAAACAGCAGTCATTTCATATTCTCCTCCATAGATACCTTTTATGCAAAAGTCTCCATTTGAATCAGTAACGGCTTCATAGCTGCTTTTTCCATCAGAAACGATTATGCTCACTCCCTTAATTCCGCTCATATCGTTAGAATCTATCGCTTTTCCAAAAATCTCTCCCTTTAATCTATTCAATGAAAAATCCCTCATATTCAAATCGGGAGCTATGTATAATGAATTAGGACCTTCAACATCGTAATCCTTTAAAGAAACTGTAACTCCATAAGTTCCAATGGATATATTGTTTAAAGCATATTTACCTGAAGAATCAGTAATTTGAGAAAAAGTAGTTTTCCCATCTGTGAGATATACTAAAGCCCCTTCAACAGGTCTATTGTTATCTCTTTCTTTTACAAAACCGCTTAAATCACCTCTCTTTTTGCTAAGGAAAAATTCACCTATTGTAATCGTTCCGCTTTTAACATTCACCTTAGATATTGCAGTTTCATAATTTTCGCTATCTATAATAACCTTATAAGAGCCTTTTTTAAGATTGTCTAAACTAAACTTCCCATCAATATCAGTAAAAGCAATGTGTGTAACTTTATCATCATAAATGCATATATCTGCATCGTAAAGTGGAATCCCAGTGTTTAAATCTTTTACGATGCCTAATATTTGTCCATTTGATTTTGCATGTACGTTCACTATATTAATATTCATAATTGAAAAAAGTGTTAAAAATAAAATCCAGATACGTTTATTAAAAAAGTTCATATTTTCATCTCCTTCCTTGATGTAACATAAAGGTATTTTTTGTATATAATTAATTTATATGCATTTTTATGAGAATAAAAAATTGTATAAAAACAGAGGCTACATTAAAAGCAGCCTCTGTTAATAATTCTTTGTGCAGTTTACAATCTTTTGATTAAAGATACGCCAATAATACTAATTTCCCCTATAATTAAATCAGCCAATACTGAAAGGGCTCATCTTCCACGTTTTTGCGTAAATCTTCATAAGCAATAGATACAGAGCACTGATCCTTATTTGTGCGTTGATCATTTTTCCTCTTTAGTTACTTTACATTATTATACTATGAATTTGATATCTAAAATGTTCTATAAATAATTAATTTTTTAACGCTTTTTTTAGTAACTCTTTTTATGAAATTGAATATTATATTATAGTAAAATTTACTCAGTTCTCAAAGCTTCCACTGGATCTTTGTTTGCAGCCATCCTCGATGGTAAGAATCCAGCGATTAAAGTTAAAACCATGCTTCCGGCAACCAGAATTAATGCGCTTATTGGCAATAATTTAGCGATATCTTTAATATTTACTAGATTAGTTATTATGGCATTTATTGGCACTGTCAATATATAAGAGATTGCAACACCAAGTACACCTGCTGCGAATCCTATAATTAAAGTTTCTGCATTGAACACATGGGAAATGTCTTTTTTCCTTGCACCGACGCTCCTTAAAATACCGATCTCCTTTGTCCTTTCTATGACTGAAACATAGGTTATGATTCCGATCATTATGGAAGATACCACCAGCGAAATTGCAGCAAAAGCTACCAGCACATAAGTCACAACATTTAATAGCGATGAAGTCATAGAAGTAATGGTCTCAGCTAGGTCAGTATAAACTTCCTGATCTGCTTCTGATTTGCCCTTATTGTAATCATCGAGATAAGATTTAATCCTATCTTTAGCAGCATAGTCCTTTGGGTAAATATTGATACCAGTTGGAGTGGAGTCTGCACCAACATTCAATAGACTCTGCTCTTTTGCAGCGTCATCAGCAAAAGGAGTCCCAAGGAGAACATTTTTATTCGAGCTTTCTTGGGCAATAGCGATATCTGATTGTTTAGCATCGTTTAAAATGTAATCTGTAAGGTCAGTAGTGTATGCGATTCCCTGTGATAAATAGCTGCTGGTGGCTCCATCTTTTAACCTAAGTATCCCTGTGATAGTGAGTGGGATTGCTTTATCGCTGTTATATAGATCATCGTATTGGGATGGAGATGCTGCGCTGAACAAATCACCGTTCTTTGTATAATATTCATTGTTAGGAATTACTTTCATTATTGTTTTGCCTATAAAATCTGTGAGCTTATAATCTGTGGTATCAGAGGTTATGCCTAATTTATCAAGAAACGCTTTGTCTACACGATTATATTCATCAACAACCAATACAACTTCATTTTTTGAAACTGGCATGCGGCTTCCATCACCTATAAGGTCGTACATCGATGTTATAAAATCCAAATTTTTAGGAAGCTCTTGCCAATATAGTCCTCCGCCGTTAATCATGCTTCCAATTCCATTGCCTTGTCGCGTCGCTGTAGTAGCATATTGAACCACTGTATCTTGACCTTTTGCTAGAATATTTATATTTACACCTCTGGTATAGGATATGCTGTTCACATCATCAGGCAATGCTGTCTGCATTTTGCTGATGTAATCTAGATAATCCTGAGTTAAAATATTTGTATGCTCTTTTGTGTTCGCAGCAGTGTCATATGAATATAATATATTATCAGATGGATATTTTGTATAGGAGCTATTGCTATTTTTTTGATTCATAGGATTATTCGGGTTATTCGGTCCAAAATCCACATTTTGCTTGTTTGTGCTGATGGAGATTGGAAAACCTGACAAAGTGCTGGATTGCATATTGCTGATATACGATGACAAACCATTAGATAGAGCGAGTACAAGTGCTACCCCGATGATGCCAATACTTCCAGCTATTGCAGTTATGATGGTTCGTCCTTTTTTAGTGAGTAGATTCTTAAAAGACAGCCCAGTTGCAGTTGAGAGAGACATAGAAGTCTTCTTAAATTTTTTCTTATCCGATAGTGGAACTGCTGCATCCTCGTTTTCTTTTGGTGGATTGCTGTCCGACTGAATCTCACCGTCCAAAAGTCGAATGATTCTGTTAGAATAGGTTTCAGCCAAGTCGCTGTTATGCGTTACCATGATGACGAGGCGGGTTTTAGCTATTTCCTTCAGGATCTCCATGATTTGAATACTGGTACCCGAGTCCAAAGCACCAGTTGGTTCGTCTGCTAAGATGATATCTGGATTGTTCACTAGTGCCCTGGCAATTGCCACACGCTGCATTTGACCCCCTGAAAGCTGGTTTGGTTTCTTCTTCATTTGATCAGACAAGCCCACATCCTCAAGTGCCTTTTTTGCCCGACTCTTCCTTTCAGAAACAGATACACCTGAAAGTGTTAACGCAATTTCCACGTTCTGCAATACCGATTGATGAGCGATCAAGTTGTAATTTTGAAACACAAAGCCAATTGAGCTGTTGCGATATGCATCCCAATCTGAATCTTTAAATTTTGTAGTTGATATTCCGCCGATGATTAGGTCCCCACTGTCATAATGGTCAAGTCCACCGATTATATTTAATAAAGTTGTCTTGCCGCACCCAGAAGGACCTAGTATGGAGACAAACTCATACTCTCGAAATCCAAGCGACACTCCTTTTAAAGCAGTGACGGTTTCACCATTTTTATAAGTTTTCTTTATATTATCAAGCTTTAATTTCAACATTATCATTACCTCCGTTATTTTTTTAGTTTATCAGATGAATATCAACTGAATGTAAACTGATTGAAAATAACCTGTTGATATTCAGTTGATGTTTCCATGCTAATATTTCTTATGGTATAATCATTATATGGAGGCGATTTATCGTGTTCAAAATTTTAGTTGTGGAAGATGACACGAGCACAAGAAAATTGATGTGTGCCATATTGAAGCAAAATGGCTTTGAAACCGTACAGGCTGAAGATGGTGCTCGTGCTTTAGAAATTATGGATGAGGAGCATATAGATTTGGTCCTACTGGATTTGATGATGCCTAAAATGGATGGATATGAATTGACAAAGCAGCTTCGTTTGACATGGGCATCTCTTCCAATTTTAATGGTTACAGCAAAGCAAGAGCCAAGTGACAAGCGTCGAGGATTTATCGTTGGTACAGATGACTATATGACAAAGCCTTTTGATGAACAGGAAATGATCCTTCGCATAAGAGCACTTTTACGCAGAGCGCAGATTGCAAACGATCATAAATTGACCATTGGTGATGTTGTATTAGATTATGACGCACTCACTGTGTCTCGGGGAAATGAAACAAATACACTTCCTCAAAAGGAATTCCAGCTTTTATTTAAGCTGCTCTCTTATCCAGGAATGATATTCACAAGGTTGCAGCTGATGGATGAGATTTGGGGCATGGAATCGGAAACCGATGATCACACTATAAATGTCCATATAAATCGTTTGCGTGACCGTTTTAAGGACTTTTCAGAATTTGAGATCATGACAGTGCGAGGGCTCGGATATAAGGCGGTAAAAAAGGTATGAATAAGCGTTGGAGCCTCACAGTATCTCTTGTATTGTTTGTTTTTTCTGTCATGATGGCAGCTTTAGTATTAGCAGGTCTCATCGTCATTATTCTGCACTTAACGGGAGCATTATCATTTTGGTATGGTACAAGACCCGAGGGTAGACCTTTCGGTATCATATTCATAATGATGGGATTCAGTATTCTTCTTGGAACAGCACTTGCAGGTTTTTTCGGTAAAAAAGCATTAAATCCAATCCGCAAGGTCATAGAAGCAACTCATCGAGTAGCTGAGGGAGATTTTAATGTTCGGGTTGAACTGAAAGGTATTCAAGAATTGGAGGAATTATCTCAGAGTTTCAATAAGATGGCTCACGAATTATCAACCATCGAAACTCTGCGCAGCGATTTTATCAATAATTTTTCACATGAATTTAA
>WQUF01000193.1 GCA_009785875.1 Oscillospiraceae bacterium
AGATGAGGTAACCGTCATTGACATTAGTGCGGTGGGTCCAAAGATTGCCCTGAGGGATGCCGGGTAGAGTTGTGGCAGTCAAACGTGCACGCAATTCTACATTTGCAGTGATGGGATTAGGGCTATAGAGATGTGGCACTAATTTATCGAATTCGAATGGTGCACCACTGTACCAGGTACCAGTCAGCTTTACATCGTAGTCATAAGTGGTTCCGTTAGCAGGTGCTGCGTTGTAGCTCACCTTGAAAGTAGGACCTTCTGGACGATAAGCAGTAGTGTAATAACTGGTCATCACGATTGAATTTGAACCTGTTCCTGCATCACCATTACTTACAGTGGCACCTGCAGTGTTTAGCGAACCTGTTCCATTACCCCAGGAACTTGAGGTCAGTACAGTGCGACCTAGTGCATCTGTTGAAATTGCAAACCTTGAAAAATAAGGTGACTGCTCGCTGATAGGTGCAAGTACTGCTTCAATAGGCAAGGTAATGGTGATGCTCGCAGTTTTCATGGTTGCGCCGTTGATATACGCTGTGCTATTAGGATTGCGTCGTGTAGTATCTAAACGGTTTGCAGCACTATAGCCTGAAACGATTGCATAGGAATCAGGCAGCTTTGCCTGGACAATGGGGTTCATGCTATAGTTCACGCCTATTTTTGCCAGTTGAGTGCTTCTAGGCTGCGTGTTGTAATTGATATTGGCGTCAAAACCGGCATCTGTCTGGCTGATCTTGTAAAGCGTGGAAGTGTATTCAAGACCAGGGTACATGATAGCCTCAGCAGCGGTTGACACAGTCAGTGGAGTTCCCGAGACGATTTCCGTTCCACCAATGTTAAGGTGTGGGGTCAGGTCGCCTGTATCGCCATGGAAATTGAACGCATAGGGATAGTAACCAAATGAATAAAATATGACGAAGGTTTGACCTATTGGAGGATTCCCTTGGAGTGTCAATGTCACCAAGCGTGGTTTACCTTCACCGGCAACAACTCGTGTCGCAATTGTAGCTGACTTAACATACTGAGCCGTAGAACTATCGGTTCCAAGTTGAAAATAATCAGCTCCATGTGGGATTGTGAACGTAATCGTCGCACCACTTGATGACGGTTCCTTCCAGAATATATTGAGCCTTACGCTGACTCGCTGTGTCGTATCCTGACCACTGATAGCATTAGGTTTTAAGGAAGGTCCATGTCCTAAAGTGAAGTTAGGGTCGTTCCAGGTTGGTAATTTACTTGACACTATGTAATAATCTGTACCTGTCGCCCGATCAGTGTCTACTGTGCGCACAGCGGTTTCAATAGTAGTGCCATTTGAAGATGCTGTACCACTGGTTGCAAAGGTTATGGGACCAATATTTGTTGAAAGGATGACAGCTAATAATAAGCAAAGTGCCGTTTTTTCTGTTATCTTTGATCTAATTCTATTTTTTTTTGTTTGTTTCAATATAAACTAATTCACTTCCTTTCACTATATGTATTGCTTAAATCTAATTTCCTCCGAGTTTATTATTGGGAAGTTTGGGAAAATTATGCAATATTTTTATTACCTATAATATTATTTTCAATGAGCTACTCAAATATTTAAAGGGATCAATTATGTTTGATCCCTATTAAACATGAATATTAACTTTTGTACCAATTCTAGCCTTTGACGATAGATCCAAGACATCGTGATTAAACATCCTAATGCACCCAACTGAAGTATTTTTGCCAATAGAAGAAGGGTCACTGGTTCCATGGATTCCACAATGAGGCTTTGATAATTCCAAGAGCAAGACACCATATGGTCCTCCAGGATTTACTTGTTTATTAACTATAGTGTACGTACCTGTTGGGGTTGGAATGAGCATATTTCCAACCGCTATTGGATAAATTTTAACCAAATTGCTGTCATCGTAAAGCTTTAATTTATGCTCAGATGTAGATATATCGATCCAATATGCCATAAAATAAACTCCATTAATTACTATAGATTATTATATGTGGAAACATAAAAATGGTTAAAAGCTAATATTTGATTTTATATATTAAAAGGAGCATCTAGGCTCCTTTTAACTATTTTTTATTTCTTTCTAACAGGTATATAGATTTCACAAACAGCTTCAGTATCGCTCATAGCAAGATCCCCATAGAATTCAAAGTCTACACAGTTTTCAGCATAAACATATTCGGAACTAGGGAACCATTCATTAAAAATATAGCTCCAAGTTCCCTGAATATTTTTAGAAAATTCTTCCTTCGGGCTTGGTGGCGATGAGAATACTGCGTATGTTGCAGCTGGTAATTCTCTTACACAATACTCTGCAGGGATCTCAACATCGTCTAATGGCTCAACTCCAATAGCATATTCAAATTCACCAGTCTTAGGATCTTCGGGGAAACAAGCACCATATTCAGCATGAGATTTTACAAAGTTTTCACTATGAAGCTTTTCCATGCGTCCATCTGTTAAGTATTTTAACCAAAAATCAGGAACTGATGTAGAGCTTTCCTTTCCAGTTGTTTTAAACGCAAATCCAACTATTTTAACCTTTGGTAGTGTAACAAATTTAGGTTCCATGACAATGCCTCCTAATAAATATTTTTTTATATGCATTAGAGATGGTATTTTTAAAGGGCCAGCCTGTGAATGGACAGCATATCTTTCAGGGGAACATCTAAAATAACGCTTGAATGCTTTGCTAAAGCCAGAATGAGTCTTAAACCCATAATCCAGTGCTATATCGATGATTTTTTTACCATTTGATAGTTCACTAGCTGCAAATAAAAGCTTTCTGTTTCGCACATATTCCATTACAGAATATCCTACTTTAAACCTGAAAACTCGGCAGAAATGATAGGTTGAAAGATGAGCCTGCGTTGCTATTCTCTCAGCGTCAAGATCGTCTTTTAAATGGTCATCTATATAAACAAGAGTTTTTTGCAGCATTTCAGTGTATTCCAAATGTTTCCCCTCCACTCATCTTTAATGCATTTTTAGTATAACATGAATGAAACCGGTAAGCTGTTCCATACTTGCTAATTTTTATTAAACTTTTGGAATAAAATATTTTATTTTTGGTAACATTTTTAAAAGAGATATTTTAAAGAAGAGTAGAATTTAGACTTATAGACATCAATAATAAAAATGTAAATGGGAGGTTACAAAATGGAAAAAGATGGGAAAAGAGAAGGCGCAGGAAGAAAAGCTAAGGGCATAACTAAAAAAGTATCTTTAACTTTAAGTGAAGATATCTGGACAGAGATTGAACAATATGATAATGTAGCTTGTTTTATTAAATCGCTGGTGGAAGATAGGGAATATATGAAACAGTAGCTCTAATGGAAATATTTAAGCGGAGTAGCAAACAAGCTGTTCCGCTTAAATATATCGTATCTTAATTTTTTCTTACCACGTTTTTTTCTTTATAAGCTTCCAACTTCAACTTTATTTTTAATTGAAAAATCTTGCAAAAAATGATATAATAAATTAACAAATATACAAGAATTCACTGATAGAAACTGGAAGGAAGAGAAGCATGGCGATAAATCATAAGCCACCTGAACTGCTAGAATCTGGTATTGATTTTAACAACAAAGAAGCAGTGCAGAACAAGCTGAAACAGTATGAGGAAATCATAGTAGATGAAAGCATTGAGAATGCAATAGTTATCACAAAAAACGGAGAAGTATATAGGTGCTATGGAGCCTTGAACAGGGTGTACCCTGATATTGATTTAGGTGATAAGTTATATGGAGCTTCTGTGACGCATAACCATCCAGAATGTTCCATTGGCGAGTATACGTTCAGCGATGCTGACATTAATCTTTATTTAGAATATAAGCTTGACGTTCTGAGGGGCATAGACAAACGCTATGTTTATGAGTTGACAAGGGATGCTGGAAAGATTGACAGTTATTTAGAACTACATGAAATGACTGAATATGATGGAGCGCACAACTTTGTTATAAGAGATGCTATGTTATATGGAATAGGATATCGGAGGTGGTCTCGTGAATAACCGAGAGTTCGCACACAAAGAAATGATGGAAGTATATGAGTGGGAAAAGCAAGAAAAAGATAAGCTTTATGCTAAGCTCAAAGCGGAGGGCAGGATTCAAAAAGGACTTGATGCAAACAGCGAGGACTTTATGCCCATCGGGATAGAGCGCAACCGAAGATTAGCAGAATTAAGGAAAAAATATAAAGAGTAAAGCATAAAGTAAAAGATACAGGCATTGCTTAGGCAGTGCTTTTTTCATGCAATGTCGACCCAAACCTTTATACCTTTTCCTATTAATATTCCTAATCCATGGAGTTGATTAATATTTTCTGATTATAGCTTAATCTGTACATCCAGTTAGTTCCTTTGCTGATTTTAGTATGTCATCTGATGTGTAGCATAAATCTGATTTTTCTTCTTCTTGTTCAGCTTCTAGTAATTTATAGTATATTTCATTGTCGAAGCGCAAATCCTCATATGCTTTCATGCTGAGCACAACTAAGTTTCCATAGCCATTTTTTGTTAGGATTATAGGTTTGCCAGTTTCATGTGCAGCCTGCGATATTTCATTTAAATTTGATTGCAAGTCCGTTAATGGTCTAACCATGTTCATAAAAGATCACCTCCAATACAATCATAGCATTACTACGTTCTATAATCAATCATGTTAACTTAATAGAATTTTTAAATTTATATTTTATAATAAATAGATTTTCATCATGATTAATAGTAAAATAATCATATAGAATCAAATAGGGGGTATAAAATGCCTGAATATACAATAAAGCTATTTTGGGATGCTGAAGCATCTGTTTGGGTTGCTACAAGCGATGATATAAAGGGACTCGTATTGGAATCAGGGTCGTTTGATGCATTAATTGAACGCGTTCGTTTTGCTGTTCCCGAACTTATTGAACTCAATGAAAAAAATAATCAAATATTGTCTATATGTTTTATTTCTGAGAGACATGACAAGGTGTGTATAAATGGCTGAATATGAGAAAAAAGTACGTAATATTTTGCATCAAAATGGTTGTTATTTCAGCCGTCATGGAAAAGGTGATCATGATATTTGGTATAGTCCAATAACGAATTGCAATGTAACTGTTGATGGCAAAATAAAATCACGTTATACTGCAAATGAAATTTTAAAGAAAAGTGGTATTAATTATCGCTTTTGATAATTTATTCATAGTTCTTGTAAATAAATTTACTTTGCTTTATCTAAAAGGGGGTGTCTCAAAACTAATAATTAATTAGTTTTGAGCTAACCTATTAGCATCCTAAAAAATGAGATATAAGAGGCGTGTTTCAAAAAAGATCATATTTGGTTGACACATTTCTTTTTTAAATAACCATAAAATCTAGTTAAATCAATGTTTGTAAATAAGACCATAAAACTTAGAGTGTCA
>WQUF01000194.1 GCA_009785875.1 Oscillospiraceae bacterium
TTAAAGATCAAAGTTATGAATTATTCGACAAAAATAATATTTCTTTAGGAAAACTCTATGTTAAAAGAGAGAATAGCGAATATATAATCGATCATAATTTTAATTTCCAATTTAAAGTGAATATAATCGATGAGACAGGATTAGGACTATTTCAAAATAATTCTTTTTAGCGGTCATTTTTGACCGCTATTATTATTTAAGTGATCAGTCTCAAAATTTATAGTAAATCTTAATTATATATGATAAACTTTACTTTATTAAGATAATCAAGAAAATTAAAAGACCTTTAGAACATTAGAGGTCTTTTTTATGGAGGTATCTATGGATAAAAAAGACTACTTAAAGAAAATAGATGAGACGATAAGAAACGGTAAATACAAAGACAATTGGGATAGCCTTAAAAACATCCCAGTGCCAAGTTGGTATAAAAATTCTAAGTTCGGCATCTTCATTCACTATGGCGTTTACAGTGTTCCTGCATATAATAATGAGTGGTACCCAAGAAATATGTATATAGAGGATAGCGATGAATACAATCATCACATTGAAACTTATGGGAATCACAAAGACTTTGGCTATAAAGATTTTATACCTTTGTTTCGTGCTGAGAATTTCAATGCAGATGAATGGATAGATATATTTAAATCTTCAGGTGCAAAATACGTCATCCCTGTTGCTGAGCATCACGACGGCTTTCAGATGTATAAATCAGAGTTTTCTAAGTTTAATGCGTTTGACATGGGACCTAAAAAGGACATCATTGCTTCTTTAAAAGAGTCTTCTGAGAAAAGCGGAATTAAATTTGGGGTTTCATCTCATAGAATAGAGCACTGGTTTTTTATGGGACATGGAAAAGAATTTGACTCAGACGTTAAAGAACCCCTTTATGAAGGAGATTTTTATTGGCCAGCTATGGAAGAACCAAAAGACCATCGAGACCTTTATAGCTCTATTCCTTCAAAAGAATTTTTAGAAGATTGGCTCGTTAGATGCTGTGAAATAGTGGATAAATTTATGCCTTCTATAATATACTTCGATTGGTGGATACAGATTGCAACTGCAAAACCTTATTTAAAGAAATTCTTAGCATATTATTTCAACAGAGCAAATGAATGTGGATTCGATGGGATAATAAGTTATAAAAACGATGGCTTGGTATTTGGATCAGGTATCGTGGATATGGAAAGAGGACAATTTAAAGATGCAAAGCACTATTTCTGGCAATCGGATACTTCAACTGCAAGAAATTCATGGTGCTACACTAAAAACAACATCTACAAAAACTCAAACGAAATCCTGATAAATTTGATAGATATTGTGAGCAAAAATGGCTGCATGCTCTTAAATGTCGGTCCAAAATCAGATGGAACCATAACAGATGAAGATAAAAAGATACTATCTGAAATCGGTGAGTGGCTTAAAATAAATGGCGAAGCGATCTATGACTCAACTCCGTTTAGAGTATATGGAGAAGGTCCTACGGAGATCTCTGAAGGATTCTTTACAGAAAGCGAAGTCAATTACACTCATGAAGATATCAGGTTCACTCAAAACGGCTCGAACCTATACGCTATAGTGCTCAACTACCCATTAGATGGAAATGTGAAGATCAAATCATTATCATTTAAATCTCATGATTTCCATGGCTTAATTAAAGATGTAGAAGTACTTGGCTTCGAAGAAAAACCTGTTTTTGAAAGAGACGATGAGTGCCTAAATATTACAACAAAAGATGTCAAGAGCAAAAAACCAGTGGTATTTAAAATTAAAATAGATTAAAAAGGATTGACTGCAGAATGAATTACAATGAACTGGTTTCAAATCAAAAGGCTTTCTTTGAAAGTGGTGCGACTCTTAGTTTGAATTTTAGGGTAAGGATATTAAAGCAGCTTAAAAATGGAATTATGAAAATGGAAGACGAAATAGCTAATGTTATGAAGGAAGACCTTGGCAAGAGCAATTTTGAGTGCTTTATGTCTGAAATAGGATTGACTCTATCTGAAGCTTCTTATATGATCAAGCACTTAAAGGCTTTTTCAAAGGATAAAAGGGTTCATACTCCACTCACTAACTTTGCATCTAAGAGCTACGTGAAAAAGGTTCCATATGGAAGTGTTCTAATCATGAGCCCCTGGAATTATCCCTTTTTACTGACTATGGAACCCTTAATCGATGCACTTTCGGCAGGAAATACTTGTATAATCAAGCCATCCAATTATTCTCCGAATACTTCAATGGTGATAAAAAAGCTCATTAAAAGCATATTCCCACCTGAGCATGTTGAGGTAATTACAGGAGGGAGAAATGAAAATAGCGAATTACTCAATCAAAAGTTTGATTATATATTTTTCACTGGGAGCAAGGAAGTCGGGAAAATCGTCATGAAAAAAGCTTCTGAAAATCTCACCCCTGTGACATTAGAACTTGGAGAAAAAAGCCCTTGTATTGTAGATGAAACTGCAAATATTCCTTTAACTGCAAGGAGAATCGTGTTTGGTAAATTTTTAAATTGCGGCCAGACTTGCGTTGCACCTGATTATATACTTTGCCACAAAGAAATAAAAGAAAAGCTTATTGAATGCATTAAAAACGAAACCATAAAACAGTATGGAGAGAATCCTCTGCTCGATCCTGATTATGGTAAAATCATTAACGAAAAGCATTTTGGTAGAATTCTAGGTTTAATCGATAAAAACAAAGTAGCCTTTGGAGGGAAAAATAATCCTGATGCGCTTAAGATCGAACCAACTGTTATAGATAATGTATCTTTTGGTGATCCTATCATGCAAGAAGAGATTTTTGGTCCAGTTTTACCTGTTTTAACATATAATAACTTAAAGGAAGCAGTAGCCTCGATAAACAAAATGCCCCATCCCTTGGCATTATATATATTCTCCAGGAGTAAAGAAAACATCTCTTATGTGACAAGCAGATGTAGATTTGGCGGTGGATGCATCAACGATACCATCATACACCTTGCTACGAGCTATATGGGATTCGGTGGAACAGGCGAAAGCGGAATGGGATCGTATCATGGAAAAAATGGCTTTGATACTTTTTCACATAGCACGAGCATTGTAGATAAGAAAAATTGGATCGATTTGTCCATGCGCTACAGACCATTTACAGAGATAAATAAAAAGATTGTGAAAATGCTATTAAAATAAATTTAGGATCTTTTTTAAAAAAAGGTCCTTCTTTTTATAACATACGATGAAAAATAATGCATCAAAATAATATTATCCGAATATAATAACATAAATTAGAAAATAAACGCATGAAAATATTGCATGAAAATATAAAAGGTGTTATCATTGATAAAAGCTATATATTAAATTTGCTTCATGAGAAAGGGGCGATAATATGGAACTCATCAATGCGAGAATTGAAGGATTTAGAAATATCAATTGTGCACAAATTTCTTTCGGAGATATTACAACATTAGTTTCTATCAATAGTTATGGTAAATCCAATCTTATAAAAGCGTTAGAATTTGCAATAGATTTTATTAAAGCTGATAAAAATATGAGAGATCATATGATGTCATGGGTATATGGTATTCCACTCAATAAATATATCGATTCAAAGAATTTTATCATAGATTTTATATTTGCATCAGAGCATGAAGGTAAGAGATATTTTGTCAACTATGGATTTGAATTTGTATGGATAAAAGATGATGATAAAGGTAAAGAAATCGTAAAAGAATGGCTTAATATCAAAGAAGATGAAAAGTCACAAAAATATAATACATTGATCAATAGAAATAGCAAATGCCTTTATAAATCGTCAGCAACTGGAAGATGTGATAATGCACTAGAAATACAAAAGAATGAATTGACAATAAATAAGCTCCTTTTAAATAATTCTTTATTTTATTATGACTTACTTGAAAACTTAAATATGATTAACATTTATATCGATAAAAACTTAGATGCATCAAAATGGTATATTCAAAATCCTTTAATAAGAAAAGATATAGATGAGTTTGATTTAAATGAGATTACAAGCATTCCAAGAGTTATTTTTTTCCTAAAACAAAGATATCCAAAACAGTACGAGCTACTAGAAAACGCTTTTTTTCAATTGTTTCCTAATATAACAGGTATCTATGTAAGTGAAATCGAAGTAGGAGAAAAAAGCAAAATACTTCTATCAAAGGTCGATATTCCTTATACAGTTTCTAATAATGTATATTCTATGTTATTTACAGATACTAATATCAATCAGCCATTGGATTTTCGAAGCCTTTCAGATGGAACAAAAAAAATGTTTCTTATGCTGACATATATAGTATTGGCGAGTTTAAAAGGAGCCTCTTTGATTGCTTTTGAAGAACCAGAAAATTCTATCCATCCAAATTTACTTCAAAGCTATTTAAATGTTCTTTCTCAATTAGCAACAGATTGTAAGATTATTATTGCAAGCCATTCACCGTATATTATTCAGTATGTAAAAACGGAAGATATCTATATTGGAAAACCAAATTCTAATGGAATTGCAGATTTTAAAAAATTCAACAATAAGAAAATCAATCAATTGCTTAAGGATGCTGCTGGAAGCAGTGATTCAATTGGAAGTTATATTTTTCAGTTGTTATCAGGGGGAGAAGATGATGCTGAAATTTTAATTGATTATTTGGAGAAATAATATCGTGGATAAAATTGTAGTGATTTTTATTGAGGGAGATACAGAAGTAGATTTCTATAAAGGACTTATTATTAGCAGTATGAAATAAATAGGATCTAGTAAAAAAGATCCTATTTTATAACTCAGAAATTTTTCCTATTGCGTAAAGCGGAAGATTTAAAAGCCAATCCTCCTGCTTATAATCTGACATGGACGAACGAACCGATAGCTTAGGGTGAAATTTATCTACAAAGGCTTTTAGACTTTTGCTCTGCAAGTTGATCTCTGCTTTTACTTCAAGAGGAACAACGGCATTCCCAACATCGAGCAAAAAATCAAGCTCTATCGTATTGCGTTCATTAGCCCAATAATAGGTTTCTACACTAGGTATGGTCTTTAATTGCTGCAAAACATATTGCTCTGACAATGCACCCTTGAACTCCTTAAATAAATCGTTGCCACCAAGCAGTACATCCTGTCGCAACCGTGTCATGCATGATAGTAAACCAACGTCCAATAAAAACAACTTAAATGCTTTTAAATTCTCATAAGCTTTTAGTGGCAGGCTCGGCGCATTGACACGGTGTACCTTGTGAACAAGTCCACAGTCAGTAAGCCACATTAAGGCGTGTTCATATTCCCTTGCACGTGCGCCTTCCTTGATTAAGCCGTAGATGAATTTCTTGTTTTCCTTTGTAAGCTGTGCCGGTATGCTATTCCAAAGCATACGAATATTTGGCACAACTTCATTAGGCGCATGTTTGGAAAAATCCTGTTCATATGTATCAAGGATACGCTTTTGTATCTCTCGCACTTCGTTGAAATCGCAGTTTTCGGCAAAAGATAGGACTACTTCTGGCATACCACCCACATAATAATAGTGTTTTAACATGTTAATATATTCCGATTTGAAAGTGGTGACCATAGTAAAATCACCTTTCTCCAAAAGAGACACAAATTGCTCTTTGCCCATAGCCCTCATGAATTCTGTAAATGAGAGCGGATAGAGAGATAAAAACTCCACTTTACCAACAGGAAAAGATGTCCCTTGATGAAGCGCAATACCAAGGAGCGAACCAGCACAGATAATTTGATACTGCGGTGCATTCTCATTAAAGTATTTAAGAGAAGTAAGAGCTTGCGGAACTTCCTGCACCTCGTCAAAAATGATGAGCGTGCTTAAAGGATCAATTTTATGCCCTGCGTAAAGCTCAAGTCCTGTGACAATTCGAGTAATATTGAGGTCAGCAGAAAAAAGCTCTTTCATACTTCGGTTATTATCAAAGCTTACATATACACAATGCTCGAAAGCTAAGCGTCCAAATTCTTTCATGAGCCAAGTCTTTCCTACTTGTCGTGCCCCTCGGATAATAAGGGGCTTCTTATTTTTTTTTGCTTTCCATTTATATAATGTTTCTATTGCTGTGCGATACATATTTATAACCTTTTTTTCTTTCTTTTTAAAATATTTTTTAAATTCTTCTGAAAATCATCCTTCATGAATTTCTGCATAAAATCAGAAGGCAAGCTCCTATTCTCGTATTCAGCTTCTGCAACCATCTTCATCAAATTAATATATGCAAAAGCTAAAGCCGTTGTGATAATAGAAGCTGTCCCACCTTGAATGGTACCACCTATGATGAATCCAGCACCTGGTATGAGTTTAAATAAATTAGCAACGATAGTCCTTCCAGTAAAAGTCGCACCGCTTATGCCTATCAAAGAAGAGACAGCAGCAGTGATAATCGATTTATTTATATTGACACCGAATATACTGGTAATATGAGCGATCATTCCAGCTTGAGATGCAGCGAGAATTGGAGCATCAGCAAAAGGTATGGGAGTAAATCCAATCATAAATGTAGAACCTATATACCTTAGTGCCCATTTCTTAGCTTCTTCTGCTTTTTTTTCGATATAAGCTTTCTGGGCATTGTTGAAAGACCTTTTAACTTCTTCCGGTACGATATCATAAGTCATGGAAACAAGTTCCTTTAAGCCAAATGGTTTGATGGAAAAGCCTTTAAAATCATACTGCTTTGCTAAAACTCTTATGACACCCTTTATATTTAAATTTAAGTTATCAATGTAAGATTCTAACTCTCTTGAATATTCGTCGTGGATGCTTTGAGATAAAACTACAATAACAGGAACAATTTTCGAAAATGCATCTATCCACTCTATTTCAAAAGGTTCAATTCTGCTAGACAATGCATTGATCATGTACCAAATAATATGGATATGATCTTCAACATCAATAAAGGAATCCATCTTTTTAATCTCGTCCAATATTTCTTTTTTAACAAGTTCTTGCGATTCATGAGATAATTCAATACCTTTTGTATCATATAGATTAATAGGAACTCCTTCCTTAGAAAGCCTTTTAATGTGGTCTGTCACTGGGGATCCTATACCAGTCTTTGCAATATGTTCTCTGAATATGTTGTTTATTAAAGTACTCTTGCCTACACCAGTTTTACCTATTATCATCACGTTAACTGGCTTTAAACTCTTTATTTCTTGATTTGTCTTTTCATAGATAGTCATGACAATTTCATTAAGTTGCAATGATATCACCTCTATTTAATTTTATCATATGTTTATGGGGATACAAGAGGTAGAAAAAAACCTTTTATACCACAACTTAAAAATACCAATGTGAAAGTCAAAATAATCATCGTTATACCAACCACATCCTTCATTTCGATTCATCAAATCAGCATGATGTCCCATTAACCATAATTCTCGGAGAGCACTAAACGCATTAATGGATATTATTTCATTTTCATGTAATTGACGTACTGAATTATAACCTTCAATATAAGCTTTCCAATAGTCTCCCTCGATATATTTTTCATCCTTTAAAGTCTCATACCACGCAAAGACACAAATATCGTATGCTCGCCATCCATACCCCATACAGTCAAAATCAAATATCGTTGGCTTGTTACCTTTAAAACATACATTTTTAACGTGTATATCACCATGGCAAAACCCGTAAAAAGGAGGTTGCATCATTTTCATATTATCAATAGATCGGCTTAATTCTTTCGCTCTATTGCTAAGAATTTCATAATCGGTATAACGATGTATTAAATAAGGCTTTATCATTTTCATAGGTCTTTCTATTAACTGTATAAAATCAATGGGGCTACGGGAATGTGCTGTAATTCGATTTTACAATATAAACATCATTCATTCCAGTTTTAAAAAGTTGGCAGCTTATGGGATTAATAGATTTATATCTTTTTTTCAATTCGTTTAGTAATAAATCTTGATTTAATTGCGAATAACGAACCTGAAAAACTTCATTGCTCATTTTTCTGTCACCACCTTTAGATTTTACCATCTGTCCCAAAGTCAAGAGAATGCTCATCAAAAAGCAGCTGTTGTGTTTCAGAAAAAGCACTTCTTAATCTTCCACAAATACGAAAAACCTCATCTTCAGTAGGTACATCGAATAAAACCCGAGACACATAATACCATATGTCCTCCAAACGACGCTTTATTAAATAGAATCGCATCAGATCAGCGTTAATATGAAAATCGCTCCGAATGGTGGAATATGCGTTCCAAAATGCTTTCCAATGCGGATTGAGAGCATACATAAAAAGATCCGCTTCGGCAGGTGCTAGCCTAAGATCCTCCCAATCAACAAGGACAAGGCGATCACTTTGGATGACGTTGTTGTAATGAGCATCTGTATGGCATAATACCAAAGACTTTACATTTAATCGCACCGTATTTCGTAACTTTACAGTTTCTAATATTGCTAAGCGTATCATATCGACCTCGGGAAGCATAAGTCTATAAAGCACGTCTTGATCATGAATCTCATCTAGATAACACTTCAATTTATCGCAAAATGAAAGAGAAATATCTTCATGTAATTTACTGGTATCACAAGGAATATTTTCTCCAAAACTGTGCAACCTTGCAAATATTCCAGCAAGCTCGACTACCTGAGAACACGACAGACCTTTTTCCCCTACAGTATTCCCATGCACATACGCAAACAGAAGAAATACATTATCATCAGTTTCCACTTTATAACTTCCATTAACAGAAGGAATTGGCTCCACAATTTGCCCTTGCAGTTCAGGCGTTTTAGAAAGCCAACCAAGAACATGAATATATGAATCTATTCGTTTAATCCACGGTTGTATTGATGGCTTTGCTTTATCATAAACTTTTAGAAAATAAGCAGTTTTTCTAGCATCAACCCGATAGGCTTTGGCTGACCATCCTCCCTTTACTTCCTTCACATCATTCGGAAGTACATTGTAGTATTTTAAAAGCAGCTCATAATAAATCATTAAATTAATGCCTCCTAAGAGCAGTTAAATCAAAGTTATTCACAGAATAATTTAATTTTAGCTTAGATACAAGTGCCTTGTCAAAGTAAAGAATTTTTATAAAAATGTACTTGATTTATTATCCATCTCCGGTCCAATTTTACATTTTAATCCAACCACTTAATACGTTATTATTATACACATTAAGCGTTAATAAGTACTACATTATGATTTATTATTCAAGCACAAATAAGCCTAGTTTTTTAGTTTTTCAAAAATGGCTTTTATCAATGCTTCTATTTGCGTTTCTTAGGTTAATATATGAGAATTATTAACTTAAAGCTGATCCCCATGTTAAATCTTCTGTATCAGAGCCCATCCTATCCCCTCCATTTTAGGAAATTCATTCAGGCTAATTTTATTACATCATTAAATTCAGTTGCTAAAATTTTATCCAAAGTCTCTTGCTTTAAAAATCCACGATTTATATATTTTACCATATCTTTATCATTGACGCTAACTTGCATAAATCTATTGATGTCCTTATTCTTTGTAGTAACATACTTAATTGCAAAGCCCTTCTTTAAAACAGCCAAATCTCTCAAAGTGTCTTCAACTGATAGTGGAGAAACCTTGATAGTGATATAAGTATATGGTGGTACCATTTCTTTCGTCCTCTTTGTCTTCATTTCCCAGGTTTCTTTTACAGTTTCCTTCTTCTCTGCATCGTATATGCTATTTGCAGGTCCCTCCATCATAGCTTTTACCATTCGAACATCGTTGATATTGTTGCCTAATCCTTTAATTATTTTCTCTTGAGTCTCATGATCTTTTTGAGTTATCATCCTTGCAATGCCTAAATTCATATTCTTATTTTTAACGAGTTCCATTCCCAAAGGGCAGAGTTTTTTTAGTTCACGATAATTATTCACAGTTGTTTTAGAAATACCCACTTTGGTTGCAATGACGCTTGTTACGTTTATCTCAGATCTATATTTTTTATTTTTAGTTAAAATATCGTCTAAAATAAGGACAGATTTTATCTTATCCTCTTTAGATAATTTTCTATATTTCATATTTGTAGATACTATGAGTCCTTGGATCAAATTTGGATCAGTAGAGCTATCTAGTAAAATGCAAGGAACCTTAAAAAATCTCATATCACCCGACTCAGAGTAAAGGCTTCTTAAAACATAAAGCCTGCTTCGCCCAACTAAAACTATATATTTATCAGATTCTTTGCTCCTCATCGCTATAAGTGGATTTATTATTCCGTATTGTTCAACCGAGCTTGCTAAATCTAGAAATTCTTCGTTGTTAGGTAAAGCAAAGAAATTCATAGAAGAATCCACCTCAACTAATTTATCAAGATCGATATCCTCAATTGTTTTCGAGAATTTTAATTCGTCTTTGATTAAATTCATTCTAATCTCTTCATTGTCTTTCCCTTCCTGAAAATTCATGATACTCTGAAGGTCGATCTGGGCATTCTTATAAGCATTTAAAGGAACAAATGCTTTCTTCGCAAATTTTTCTGTCCCATCAACTATGTCCTCGATGGTAATAGAATCGTTATATTCAGGCTCTTCAGAAGGATTAGTAATCTTTAGTTCTGTACCATTGTTTGTACCTAATCCTAACTCTCTAGCAATGTTTATTATAGATTCCTTTTCTTCTTCAGTCAATTCAGGTCTTCCAACTTCTTCATTCATAAATTATCTCCTCCATAAAAATAATCGAAACACTATATCACTATATTCTATGCACGCAATATCAAAAAAGGAACAAAAAAAGCTTTCGCTTAATCTTTTTTTAGCGAAAGCTTTAAAAAACATCACAATGCTTCTGTATGAGTGGTTTGAACCTGTGAGCTAACGTATTTTGTTAAAAATGCATTTTTATACGAGAAAATAGTCTTGCCAATTATTTGATTAGCAAGGGCTACTACCTCGAGCCTAGTAACGTCAGGTCTAACCCCGGAAATATTGATAACTGTCTTATCACCAGCAGCATTTTCAAAAGTTATTAACAATTTAGTTTCATCCATTTAACATCCCCCCTTAATCTTCGATATACACAGTCTCTGTTCTTCTAGCAATTTTATCTACGCTATAAGCTAGAAGATCTCTGATCATAACCGCAGTTTGATAAATGTCTTCGTCCGATGCAATACTCGTTATATTTTTAAACGTAATGGACTTTGACATAAGCTTTCCATCTATACCAACAGGCTTATACCTTAAAGCCAGAGTGTCGCTATTTATTAGCTTTTGCACAATAATCACCTCCTCTTCATAATATACTATGAAAGTAAAGTGAATTATGTTACATTCAAAGCACATTAATTTTAATAAATACCATTTTTTACCTCTAATATTTTTTTATTAAAAGAAGCAAACTAATTGCGAAATAAAATTAGGAGGTAACAAAATGACAAAAGAAATTGATGCAAACAATCTAAAAGTCATCAAAGATCAAATGGAAGCTGAAGCAATACTGACAAAAAAATATAGAAACATGGAAACCCAATTTCAGGATTCAGAAATAAAGCAATTATGTTGTAACGCAAGTGATCTACATAAGGGCAATTTAAAGTCCTTAAAAACTTACCTTGATAGTCATAATTAGGAGGAATTAAGATGCAAGATAAAGATATGATTCATGACCTTTTAAATTCAGAAAAATTCATCATCTCAGGCTACAGCACAGGAATGACTGAAACATCCTGCGAAAATTTAAAGAGAACTCTAATGGATAATTATCAAAAAGTTCAGACTCTCCAATACAATATCTTCAATACAATGAACCAAAAAGGTTGGTATCCAACAAAAGATGCTGATTCAAATGAAGTTCAAACAGTAAAAGAAAGTGCCACAAGATTGTTAAATGAACTTCAATAATAAAAAATTCCTCATTACTGAGGAATTTTTTAAGTATAAATTCTTATTTTTTCAATCCTATTTTTATCTATCTCTTCAATGATGAATTTCATATTTTCAAAAGAAACTTCTTCATTTTTTTCAGGAAATCTTCCTAAAATTCCTAAAATAAATCCACCAATAGATTCAAATTCTTCAGATTCCATCTTAGTACCTATTAAATCATTTAAATCATCTATTCTAACGCTGCCATTTACAAGGTATTCATCCTCTTTAATTACCTTTATACCTAAATCTTCATCCTCATCGTATTCATCAGAAATATCTCCAACTATCTCTTCCACTAAATCCTCGATAGTTACTATTCCAACAGTGCCACCATATTCATCCAGGACAACAGCCATGTGATTTCTATCTCGCTTCATTTCATTAAATAGATGACTTATTTTTTTAAATTCATAAGTATAAATTGGTTCCCTCATATATTTATCTATGCTAAAATCTTCAGAAATGTTGCTAGCAAATAAAATATCTTTTACATTTAAAACTCCAATAATATCATCCATGGATTCCTTAAAAATTGGAAATCTAGAAAATTGTTCTTCTTTTATTATTTTTAAAACTTCTTCATATCTTTCTTCATAATCTATGGCTACAATATCTACTCTTGGAACCATGATGTCTTTAACGAGATTGTCTCCAAATTCAAAGACATTGTAGATCATTTTCTTTTCTCCCTCTTCCAGGACACCTTCTTCTTCGCTTACATTTACCATAGTCTTTAGCTCGTCTTCAGTAATAAAAGGTTCAGTTTGATATTTATTTCCGCCAAGAATTTTTATAAAAAAATTTGAAAAGATGGTAATAATTTTTACAATTGGTAACAAAATATACGTAATAACAATTAAACTAGGCGCAACTGCAAGGGAAACCTTTTCTGAGTTTTTAGCAGCTAGGGATTTAGGAGTTATTTCACCGAAGACTAAAATCAAAAAAGTCGTGATTCCTGTTGCAATTCCTACTCCGTAGGAAGTTGAAATATTTATGGCAATAGAAGTAGCTAAAGATGATGCTGTAACATTGACAACCGTATTGCCCACCAATATAGTTGCAAGCAATTTATTTGTATTTTTGATCAATCTTTCAACTCTTCCTACTCCCTTTACATTCTCTTCTATCATATGTTTTAGTCTGATCTTGCTTAAACTCATTAGAGCTGTCTCAGAAACAGAAAAATAGGAACATAAAATCAAACATAATACTAATACTACAATTTGCCAGACGGCTACACCATCCAAAAAAAACACACTCCTTAAATTTTAAAAAGAATAAGCTATTTTTGATTATAACATATTTTATAGAAAAATCAATTTGATAGTTTACATTAAATCTTTTATAGCCTGCACTTTATCTAGCTTTTCCCAAGAAAAATCTTCTTCGCTTCTTCCAAAGTGACCATAGCTTGCAGTTTTTTTATAAATGGGCAATCTTAAGTTTAATTTTTTAATGATGGATGTAGGGGTCAATTTAAAAACATTGTCAATTATATCTATGATCTTTTTATCTTGAACTTTTCCTGTTCCAAATGTATCTACAGATATTGAAATAGGTTTTGCAACTCCAATAGCATAAGCAAGCTGTAATTCTAATCTATCGGCTATTCCAGCTGCAACTAAATTTTTACTAACCCATCTAGCTGCATACGCTGCAGACCTATCCACTTTAGTTGGATCCTTTCCTGAAAAAGCACCCCCTCCATGGCGAGCAAATCCACCATACGTGTCAACTATAATCTTTCTTCCAGTCAAACCAGAATCGCCATTTGGACCACCAATCACAAATCTACCTGTAGGGTTTATAAAATACTTTGTATTTTCATCTATTAAGTTAGATGGTATCTTTGGTTTTATTATATATTCTATTATATCCCTTTCAATCTTATTGTGTGAAACTTCAGGGTCGTGCTGAGTAGAAACAACTATGCTATCAACTCTAATTGGTCTATCATCTTCATATTCAACTGTAACTTGAGTTTTTCCGTCTGGTCTTAAATAGTTTAAAGTCCCATCCTTTCTTGCTGAAGAAAGCCTCATGGAAAGTTTATGGGCGAGAGAAATTGGCATTGGCATATATTCTTCTGTTTCATTACAAGCATATCCAAATATGACACCTTGATCACCTGCTCCCAGTGAAAAATCTTCATTTGTTTCACCAAGTTTTTCTTCAATTGATCTATCAACTCCTAAAGCAATATCTGAAGATTGCTCGTTTAAAGAAGTTAAAACAGCACAAGTTTCTGCATCAAATCCATATTTTGCTCTTGTATATCCAATTTCTCTCACAGTATCTCTTGCTATCTTAGAGATATCAACATAACATTCAGTTGATATTTCGCCCATCACGAGTATTAATCCAGTACAAACAGCTGTCTCACAAGCTACCCTTGCATAAGGGTCTTTTTTCAATAATTCATCTAATATTGCATCAGATATTTGATCGCACATTTTATCAGGATGTCCTTCTGTAACTGATTCTGACGTAAATAATTTTCTCATTTTTCTCCTCCAAAATAAAAAATCCCTTCAATAATAAGAAGAGATTGAAATTTTTTCCTCCTATCTTGCAGAAAGTCTGCAGGAATTAGCACCATGTTAAAACTGGTTGCTGGGTTTCACAGGGCCCTTTCCCTCCACCTCTCTTGATAAGAGCATTATTTAATTAATAAATTTTAAATGGAGGAGGATGGATTCGAACCATCGAAGCCGTCCGACAACAGATTTACAGTCTGCCCCCTTTAGCCACTCGGGAACTCCTCCAAAGAAGTGCCGGCAGTAGGACTTGAACCCACCACCTACTGATTACAAGTCAGTTGCTCTACCAGATGAGCTATGCCGGCTCGTTTTTAGAATGCTTATTAAATATATCATATTTTAATATTAAGGTCAATAGATTTTGTAAAAAAACCAAAAAAATACGGAGATAATAATTATAATTAAAGACTTACTTACAATTAAATGTAAATAAGTCTTTAAATTAGATTTTAATTCTTGTTTTTATTTTCTGGTACAATACCAGTTTCTTTTTCTATCTTTTTTCTTGCTATTTCAGATAATAGTTCTAAAACTGGTATCCCTGCATAGCCTGATAAAGCTGTAATACTAGCTGTTAAAAATTGAGAAACATTGAAGTTCTTACACAATAAATAAACCACAACACCCACAAACATCGATATAAACGAACGAGTAAAGTATTCCCAAAACGTTATTTTCATTCCAATGTTTTTATCAATTTCTGATAATCTCTTAACTAAACCACCAAAAGATGCAAGAGCAATATTGATTAAAAGTTCTATATAGTCGATTTGCATTTTATTTTACCTTCTATATTTGTACTAGTACCGCAATACATTTTTACCCAAATTAAGTTTTCAACAGTGATAACTAGAAGTAATCCAATAATAACAATTGGAATTACAATTCTATTTAAATTTAATTGTATCTCAATTGGTATTCTATCTACAGTCATAAATACATAGTAGCTCTTGCCACAGGCTGTGATTAATTGATAGAAACATGTCTGTCCTTTACCATGGTTATTTAAAGTTACTTCTCCAGTACTATGAGATATTGCTATATGATTTATTGCTTCAGCGTTATTTGGGTCTTCCAATAATGCAGAAACAAATGATTCATTCGCATCATCTCCATAATATATATTTCCGTCTTGGTCTAATAAAAATGAGACTATCGCATTTTTTTCACCATTTGTTTTAGTAAAAGCCTTGATCATGCTAATATATATTGCATCATATTCTTTTCCAGCATATCCCCCAGACACCAATTCACTTATTTCCCTTGAAAATCCTTGCACTGAACCTTTATTTGTATCATAAACAAAAGCATAAGTGGTATCTTTGAAATGATTAATTGTATTTTCAATTAGGAATAACATCATGATCGTAATAATAATAGGGACTATAAATAATAGTCTTTTTAAAAAAGTTTTTTTCATAAATCGCTCCTCCTTTTCTTTCCATTAGCTTAGAAACTTTGCATAATTAATATTAAGCAATAGGTTTCTAAATATATAATATTCATGTATGCTTATTTTTGTGCTTAATACAGCATGTGTATTTACTCTAATACATTTGATAATTCGTTGTTAAATCTAATATTTGATTAGGGAAAATTTTTTTTTAAAATTAACATTAATTATGGTAACCTATTTTTTTTCATTTCATATAATAAATTGGTGATTATTTATATGAGAAAAAAAATAATATGTTACTTTACTATTTTGTTTATAGCTATAATTTTTATAGCTATACAAGTTTCAAATGAGTCTAATATAAGTGAACTTAAAATTGAATCTTCTGACAATATTAATGCTAAAGAAAATATTATAAATTGGTATATTGAACTTAGTTCTTTATCCCAGGATAATTTAATTGAGAAAGAATCCATTACTATTAGATATATGCCTGATGCTTCTTTAATTGATATTAGCAATTTAGAAAATGAATATAACTTGCAAGATAAAAAAAGTATAACTTGTGATGATTTTAAAATTTATAGCTATGCCCTTCCAGGCGATGACGTAATATCATTAGAGCTAATAAGAGAAATAAATGATATTTCTTTTGTTAAGTATGCCGAACCAAATTATAAATGTAGTTCTTTAGATTACACTGATTCCAGTACTACAAATAGTAGTATCAACTCTAATATTAATATACCATGGGGATTAAGTAATCAGATTTACCCTGGAATCGACATCGATGTAAAAAATGCATGGAGGATAACAAAAGGAAGCCCTTCTGTTATTGTAGCTGAAATTGATTCAGGAGTTGACTATAATCATTCTGAATTAAAAGACAATATCTGGGTAAATAAAGATGAAATACCTAATAATGGAATCGATGATGATAACGATGGTTATATAGATGATACCATTGGATGGAATTTTAATAATGACAATAATAATCCAATGGATGGTTTTAATCACGGTACGCATGTTGCTGGTATAATTAGTGGAGATGAAAATCAAAGCATGTCAGGTGTAGCACCAAATGTTAGATTAATGCCTCTTAAGATATTTGCGAATAATGGTGGCCTATCTGATTATTATACAATAATTACAGCCATAGAATATGCTCATGAACATGGTGCTTCTATTGTGAATATGTCATTTGGTAGTAGAGGAATGTCTCAAAGTTTATATGATGTAATGAATAGATATAAAGATATGCTTTTTGTTACTGCAGCGGGAAATAATGGTTCAGATATTGATGTCACCGAATTTTTTCCAGCTAGCTTTGATCTTCCAAACAGTATATCTGTTGCAAGTATTGATCAAAATGGAGATATATCAAATTTTTCTAATTATGGTATAATTCAAGTTGATGTTGCAGCTCCTGGAAAAGAAATTTATAGCACACTTCCAAATAATAAATTAGGTTATATGAGTGGAACTTCAATGGCTGCTCCATATGTTTCTGGTGTTGCAGCTCTTATAAAAAGCGATAATATGAAATTAGATCCAACTCAAATTAAACAGATAATAATGAGTTCTTCAAAACCCCTACCATCATTGGAAGAGAAAATTAAATCAGGTGGTTTAGTAGATGCAGGAAGTGCTTTAGCCAATGATAATGTTAATATTAGTGTACCTGTTATTATTCCTAAGGCTATACCTTAAATAATTAATTGGTTTATACGGGATTTTCACAAAGAAGATCCCGTTTTATTACATTAAAGAGTTGAATATTTTATTTTCGAATTTTTTTATTTTTTATGTAAATTTGATAAACTTTTTTTAACTATGTTTCATATTATAAAATGAATCCTATTAAATTAAAGGTGGTTATTCAAATGAAAGATAAAATGATAAATATGATAAAAAATAAAATTAAATACTTTAAAATTTTATTTATGATTATAGTTAAGTCTATAGAAGATGCTAATGCGTTGAATGCTGGTAAACCATCTGATTATGTTATCTCGCCTAATGCTGATATACCATGTGATGATGTTAATAAGCTTGATGCTGATGACTCATATGATATTAATATGCTTAGTGTTGATACCATTGAACCTTTGAACGTAAATGATATTAAAAAAAATATTGTAAATCAATATTCAAATTTAATTAATCAGTTTTTAGTACAAGGATCTGACTCAACAGATGGCCTGGAAGATATACTTGTCAAAGATAGTATTCTCATAAGGTTTATGGAAAATGTCACTATGTCGGATATTAATTCTCTAGAAGATAGATATGATCTAATGGTCGATACAGAAATAATAGAAAATAATTTTAAGTTATATAGTTACTATCTGCAAAGTACTAGTACAATATCATTAGGGCTGATAAAAGAAATAAATGAGCTTCCTTTTGTTATGTATGCTGAACCAAACTATAAATGTGCACAACTTACTTCAATAAATGATCCTCTTATTCCGAATTTTAAACCTGATTATGAGCCTAATAATTCGAATACTGATTCTATTACTTTAGAAGGTATAGCAGACTATTATGCACTTTGGGGGTTAAAAAACCAGACTAACCCTGGAATAGATATAAATTTAGAAGGTGCTTGGAAAACAACAAAAGGAAACCCTTCTGTTATTGTAGCTGTCATTGATTCTGGAATTGACTATAATCATACTCAGTTAAAAGATAATATTTGGATAAATGTTAAAGAAATCTCTAATAATCGTATAGATGATGATAGAAATGGATATATAGATGATACAATGGGATGGAATTTTTATAACAATAATAATAATGTTATGGATGGTTTTGCTCATGGTACTCATGCTTCAGGTACAATTGGTGCTATTGAAAATCAATCCATGTCCGGTATTGCTCCAAAAATAAAGCTAATGCCACTTAAAATATTTGCAAACGATGGTAGCATGACAGATTCTTCTACGATTATTTCAGCAATTAAGTATGCTCATGACAATGGGGCTTCTATAGTGAATATGTCATTTGGTGGTAAAGGTAAATCTCAGAGTTTTATCGACTTAATGAATAAATATACTGATATGCTTTTTGTTTCTGCTGCAGGAAATAACAGTTTAAATAATGACATTACTCCTTTTTACCCAGCTTGTTATGAAACAGCAAATAATATAAGTGTTGCAAGCATTGATCAAGATGGATCTTTATCATATTATTCTAATTATGGCCTAAAAACCGTAAATGTAGCAGCACCTGGAAGACAGATTTACAGCACACTTCCAAATAATAAATTAGGTTATATGAGTGGAACTTCCATGGCTGCACCACATGTTTCAGGTGTAGCAGCACTTGTAAAAAGCAACAATATGAATTTAACACCTGTCCAAATCAAGCAAATAATTATGAATACTGTAAAACCTCTTCCATCATTAAAAGGGAAAACAGTAACTGGTGGCCTAGTAGATGCCGGAAAAGCTGTAGTAGCCAATATTAATATACCAAAGGACACGCCAATTGATGTGCCTAAAGCTCCTCCAGTTGAAACTATAAAAGATATTTTCCCAGATAATATTTTGGCAAATGAAATTGCAAGCCAATTAAGAAAATCTGTCAATGATCCTTTAAGCTTAACTGAAAGCAATAAAATTGTTTCAATTGACATTAAAAATGGCGTTAATAATGCTAAAGGTATAGAAAGATTGACTAATTTAAGCACATTAAAACTGACTCATGGAGGCTTAACTTCTGTTGACTTAAGCAAAAATGTAAATTTAGTTACTTTGGAACTTCAGTATAATAAAATTGCTTCAATTAATTTAAGCTCAAATGTAAAACTTCAAAGTTTGATTCTATACTCAAATATGATTTCAAGTATAGATTTAACAAAAAATGTAGCTTTAACATCTATGAATTTAAGTTATAACCAATTGACTACTTTAGATTTGAGCAATAACATCAATAGCGACCAAATTTATGCTGAAAATAATAAATTAAACAAAATGAATTTTGGTAATGCAACTAAGAATAGAATTATATTTTTAAGCTATAACAATTTAACATCACTAGATTTAACTAACCAAAAATCATTAATTTACTATAGGTTAAATGACAATCCATTTATCACCAACGGCCTTAAATTGCCATCACAAAAATTAATAAATTATGCTTAATTTATATCCACCTAGTAAAATAGGTGGATTTTTTTAGAATCAATCTGTTTAAAAAATATAATTTTTATTTTGTAGCAATAAACATTTTACTGCATATACTAACATAAATAAGGTATAGAATAAAATATTTGGAGTGAATAAAATGTATATTATATTAACAGCATTAGCGTGCATTTGTTTTGTAACTTTAGGTGGCTTAGTTATATCTGCTAAGGATAATAGTGTAAAACCAGAAACCCTTGATACAAAAAATTTTCATGTTGTAAATAATTTTGGACTTAGTCTTTATAAAAATCTTTATAATAGTATGAATAATGTTTTTATTTCTCCAGTTAGCTTGTACTTAACCTTGGGCATGATTTCCAATGGAGCAGCCTCAAATACACAAAAGCAATTGCTTTCTTTTTTATATTTTAGCAATACGATGGTAGCTTTAAACACTTTTAATAAGGACATGCAAAGTTTTATTATAAACAATCGTCCAAATACTATTATTGATATAGCTAGTTCAATTTGGATCAATAATTCTTATAAATATGTTTATAGCAGTTTTTTAAATACTAATAAAACTTATTATAATTCTACAATTCAAGCATTAGATTTTTCTAATGAATTAGCTGTAGATGCAATTAATAAATGGGCAAGCGACAACACAAATGGTCTTATTGAGCAAGCTATTAGCCAGCAATTAGGTCCTGATGTCATGATGTGTCTTCTTAATACTGTTTATTTTAAAGCAGATTGGGAAATTCCATTTGATAAAATAAATACTGTGAAAAGCGATTTTATATCTCCTAAAGGAAAAATACAAGTTGATATGATGAACATCGATAAATACTTCAATTACTATGAAAACAATCTCTTTCAAATGGTAAGTTTACCTTACAAAGATGGTAAAACATCTTTACTGATAATATTGCCAAAAGATGATATAGGCTCTGTTGAAAATAATTTCACTGCTGATAATTTCGATGAATGGATTAAATCCTTAACATCTCAACAAGTTGTATTGTCGCTTCCAAAAGTTAGCGTGCAATATAAACAAGGATTAAAAACTGCACTTTCTGCATTAGGTGTATCAGACATGTTTGATAAAGAAAAAGCTGATTTCAAAAACATATCGCAAAATAATTTATTTGTAAGCGATGTAATTCACAACACTGTTCTTAAGATCGATGAATTAGGAACTGAGGCAGCCGCTGTAGCAGGATTAGATGTATCATTGATATCAATACCTGATATCCCACCAAAAATTATGAACGTAAATAAGCCATTTTTCTTGAGTATCTATGATAATAGTACAGAACTTATATTATTTGAAGGCTCTATAACAAATCCTCAATAATCAAATGATGGGACTGATGCATAATGAATAAATATGTGCTAAGCGCACATATTTATTCATTATGAACATTATTTATTGATTTAAAATGGATTCCACAAAGCTTATAATACTATAGATATCTTAATTTTGTTTTATTGTTTTTCTAAAGAACAGAGTTCTCAAAAATACAGTTCAAATGACTGTTTATACACCTTAGTGTATAAACAGTCATTTTGCAACAGCCCCATCACTTTAAAATATTTATTTCTTTAAATCTGAAATCTGTTTTTTAAGATCAGCAATTAAATTATCTTTATCTATCACTGAAGATTCTAGTTCAGCTATCCTCTTCTCTAAAGATGAAATCATTTCATCTTTTTCTAAAGGAGGTGCAGGATTATCTACTGTTAATTTATCCAGTTGCTTAGTCCATACTGCATTCCATGACGCACCATCTGGATCAATTAAAGCTATCCATAATACAGAATCTTTAGTAGCATATTTATAAACTTTACATTTAGTATTTTTAGGTAACAAAGCTTTTGTTGCATTTTCATATATAGTACCTTCAAGAATTAAATCTACAGTGTTATAAACAATGTCACCAATAGCAAATTTCTCTTTTGGTGGATTTAATTTAGCAAGTTCAGCTTCACATAAATTTAAGAATCTTTGCCATCCTAAATCCAACGTTCTATGAGGACAGTATTTGCCTGAATAGTCTTGATGCTTTGTAATCTGTTTAATATCCCATTCAGCTTCATGAAGTAAATATGCAATTAATTTTGCAGCGTTTTTTTCGGAATTTAAAAATTTATCTCCTCCAGATTTTGAATAACATATTTCAATACCTATTCCTTGTCTATTACCATTTCCATTACCATCCCCTGCGTGCCAGGCATTTCTATTAAGTAAAATTCCTTGCACAGCTTGAGTATCATCTACTGCAAAATGGAATGATACCTCTAAATTATTGCTTACCATATAATTAATTTCGTTAATTGCTGGCGCATCATTAGCAGTGTTATGAACTACAATCCTAGTAGGATCCATGACATATGGGCATTTTATATTATACTTACTTTGATCAACTAATTTTTTAGTAATCTTGAGTACATTATCTAATGTATCTTTTAAAATAGGATCAAATTTCTGTGTAAGAGAAGTTGTAATATAATCTTCAGATTGTACATCCGCACCTGGCTGATCTACACCTTTTTCAGCATCTTGTTGCAATACATCGCTATAATCATCGTTTAAATCCATCTTTTTTCCCCCAATCTTTAATAATATTTGGTTTTTATTTTATATAATTATGATATGTTTTTTTATAACAAGTGTTACCATTATTAATAAAAATACCCATAGCTAAACTATGGGTATTTTTTGCGAGTTTTAAATCAATAATCAAATGTGATTTTTTTAAAAGTTATTGCAAGCTTAATAAAAATATGGTTTCATAGTATTGAGTAACATATTAGTTATTAATACATATAATAATAAAAATGGAGTTTTTCATGAAAATAATTGATAAAAAAGGGATCTCAGGTCTCATTGAAAGAATGCTATATATAATTTTAACAGGAGGAGTTCTCATAATGATATCTCTTCCATTTATGTTAAAATATGTTTTAATGTCCAGTCTTAGGGTCAATTTCATAGATATTGAAAGTTTTTGGTATCTTTTCATCATCATATTTTTAGAAATATCAGGGGTGGTTGCTGCATTTATAATACTTCAAGCCTTGCTGCTCTTTAAAAATATAAATAATGATAACCCGTTTAGTGGAAAAAGCTATATATATCTAAAAAGAACTTCTGTATTTTGCTTAATAGAAAGCATTTTATATTTAATAAAAATCATACTTTTTAATTCCCTTTTTACTATGGTTATCTTCATGATATTTATTATATTATGGCTTTTGATTTTAGTACTTGCAGAATTGTTTAAAAAAGCTAAAGATTATAAAGATGAAAATGATTTAACAATATGATGAGGTAGAAACTATGGCAATAATAGTAAACATAGATGTTATGATGGCAAAGAGAAAGATGAAGCTGCAGGATCTTGCTAAAGAAATCGGGATAACCCAAGCAAACCTTTCTATATTAAAGACTAATAAAGCAAAGGCAGTAAGATTTTCTACATTGGAAGATATTTGTAGAGTTTTAAAATGCCAGCCTGGGGATATTTTAGAATATGTTGAGGATGATCAAGACTAATTTTTTTGAGAGGGATAACACTTCTGATCTTTTACTTTATTCTAATCAATAAAATAAAATGTGTTAATTAAAAGGCCGAATTTAAAATTCAGCCTCTATTTTATTTAGCACTTAAAGCTGCCATAGTTATGTAATTATATGGTTTATTGAAATGTGGTAAAAAGAAGATATCTAATAACTTTAATTTATCTATTGTTACCTTTTCTTGTATTGCTAGCGAAAACATGTGATTACCCATGTGCATATCATATTTTGATGCCATCTGCACACCTAAAATTACCCTCGTTTTCTTATCAAACACTATTCTTATTTTAACCTTTTCATTACTTGTTTCTATAAATTCTGGTTTCTGATAATCCTCATAGTCAACGCAATCTACATCTAAGCCAAGATTCTTAGCTCTTTGCATGGATATTCCAGTAGATACCATCATAAAATCAAATATACAAATGCCATTTGAGCCTTGAACTCCAATGCTTTCAAGTGGTATATCTATTGCATTATATGCTGCAATAATTCCACTCCTAACAGCATTAGAAGCAAGAGCGATATAGCCAATACTATCGATAGAATTATCATAAACTGTAGCACAGTCCCCGATTGCATAAACGTTCTTTTGGCTCGTTTCTTGATTTCTATTGACAAGGTAAGCACCATTTCTAAACAGTTCTAATTTGTCTTTACCAAGTTCATTATTTGGCCTAAACCCAATGCATAAAACAACAAGATCAGCTGGATATTCATTTTTATCAGTCACAACAGTCTTGACTTTTTTATCTCCTTTTATTTCAATAAGTCTTTCCCCATAAGAAAGATTGATGCCATGTTCTTTTAAGTTTTTATCCATTTCGCTTGAAAAAGGTAGATCATAATAATTTGAAAGGCAGGTACTTGCGACATCGATCATAGTCACATTCTTATCATGCCTCTTAAACGCCTCAGCAAGTTCCACCCCAATATAACCAGCACCAATTACAATTATATTATTTAGTTCAGGATTTTTTAATTTTTCTATGACATCTTCTGCATTTTGATATAACTTAACTAATTGAACATTCTCTAAATCCTTACCAGGTACATTAGGTATGATTGGAAGGGATCCAGTTGCTAAAATCAATTTGTCATAACTTTCAAGTTTTTTTTCACCATCTTTTAAAGTTACAAAGACCTTTTTATTATCAAAATCGATTTTATCAACTTTAGATTCCATGTTCACTTTAGCACCAGCATCCTCAAGAAGTTCTTTATTTGAATAAAAAAGACCTTCTGCACCTTTTATTTGATTTCCAATCCAAAGAGCCATTCCACAACCCAAAAAGCTTATGTTGGAATTAGCATCAAAAACTACTACTTCGTTTTCCTTTCCATTTGCTAAAATAGTGTTAATAGCAGCAGTACCTGCATGATTAGCACCTATTACAATAATCTTGCTCATGAAAATTCCCCTTTCAATAGAACTATATAACAAATATACTATTAAAAGAGATTTATGTAAATATTATTTGTTAAATTATTAATAATCTACTTGACAAAATAAGTAGAGTTTTTTATAAAAAATAGTACCTTTTATTTTATGTTTAAAAGGTACCTATTGTGCATTAAATTCAATTTTTTATTAAAGCAGCTCGCCATATCTTCTTATAAAAAGTTTTTTTACCACAGTAGCAAGTATCATATAACACAATATTATTGCAATAAGGCATGGGAAATAATATAAAGGCATTTTCAGCATACCAATTAAATCTCCTAAAGGTGTATATGGTATTACTGTACCTACACAAATTCCTATAGTAGTTAGAAGTATAACTTGCCAAGACGCTCTGCTCTGTATAAATGGCAGTTTAGGAGTCCTTATCATATGAATTACAAGGGTTTGAGACCAAAGAGATTCTACAAACCACCCTGCATTGAAAAGCATCATAAATAAACCTTGAGTATCACTGGGTAAAGTCTTATATGCCCCACCAAATACTATTTGACCTATGAAAAAGTACATCAAAATATAAGTTACAATATCAAATACTGAACTTGTAGGTCCTATCCAGACCATAAATCGCGTAATCGAAGATGCATCCCATTTTCTTGGCTTTTTTAAATAATCTATATCTACATTGTCCCAAGGTATTGTAATGCAAGAAATATCATAAATCAAATTGAGTATCAATATTTGAATAGGAAGCATTGGTAAAAATGGCAAAAATGCAGAGGCAGCTAATACAGAAAGCATGTTACCAAAATTTGAACTTGCAGTCATTTTAATATACTTTATTATATTTGCGTAAATCTTTCTACCTTCTACAATTCCTTCTTCAAGGACCATTAAATCCTTTTCCAT
>WQUF01000195.1 GCA_009785875.1 Oscillospiraceae bacterium
CTTCCTGAGCACATTACACGAATTACACGAATACGTGTAGGATATTGAAAGCGGCTTGTTCCGGCAAGGTCAGCACCAGAGTAGCAGCACCAGTTGCACAAGAACCCCATGATCTTCTCTTCAGGCTTATCAGCAAGAGCTGCGCGAATCTGTGAGAAAATCTGTTCATCGGTGAAGTGCTTTTGTGTAATGCAATCAGCTGGACAATCTGCAACGCATGTTCCACACCCGTGGCATTTTGCTGGATTGATCACAGCAGCTTCTTTTGGATTTGTTGAAGGTGCTCCATAAGGGCATACTTTCACGCAAATACCACAATTGCCTTTTCTGTTTAAACATTTATCAGAATTCACCGTAGCAACGATAGGCTCAATCTCAACGAGCTTTTTAGATAGTATCGTAGCAGCTCTTCCTGCAGTACCGCTCCCTTGAGAAACGCTGTATGGAATATCCTTAAGTCCTTGGCACGCTCCTGCGTAGAAAATTCCATCTACAGGCGCATCTATTGGTTTTAATTTTGGATGGCTCTCTAAGAAAAATCCGTCTGTTCCACGAGTTACATGGAGTATTCTGGATAATTCGTCTGTTCCTTTTTTTGGTATCCCGGCTGTAGCAAGGATTACCATATCAGCCTCTATTTCTATTGGCTCACCTAAAATTGTATCGTCAGTCCTTATTATCAAGCTATTATTCTTAGTTTCAAGGATCTTCGAAGGCTTCCCACGGACAAAGTTGATTCCCATATCCCTTGCTCTTCTGTAGAATTCTTCAAATCCTTTAAAAGGAGTCCTCATATCCATGTATATTATATAGATCTCTGTATCATGCTCGTGTTCTTTAATGAGTATAGCTTCTTTAATAGAGTACATGCAGCAAAAGCCAGTGCAATATTCATATTTAGTAATATCTCTTGAACCAACGCATTGTATAAAAGCAACAGTCTTTGGAAGCTCACCGTCAGAAGCTCTTATTACTCTACCACCAGTTGGTCCAGCAGCATTTATGAGCCTTTCAGCTTCAAGAGAAGTCACAACATTAGGGAATTTCCCATAGCCCCATTTTGGCTCATCATAAGGCTCATACATATCGTAACCTGTTGCCACTGTGATTGTTCCTACTTCAATATCAACAAGTTCCGGTTGTTGTTCCAAATCTATAGCTTTCCTACCACCGCAAACCTCAACGCATTTATAGCACTCGATGCAGTGATCCTTATTTATGCCATAAACAAGAGGAACAGCTTGAGGGAACGGAACAGAAATGGCTTTCCTGGTTCCAAGATTTAATTCCCATTCGTTAGGATATTCAACAGGACAAACATCTGCGCATTCTCCGCAACCGGTACAATTCTTTTGAATCACATATCTTGGCTTCTTGCGTACAGTTACTTTAAAATTGCCTATAAATCCATCAACATTTACAACATCTGCATAAGCTATGAGCTCGATATTTGGATTACGTGCAACCTCAACCATCTTAGGACCTTCTATGCATATTGAGCAGTCTAAGGTCGGGAATGTTTTGTCTAATTGAGCCATATGCCCACCAATGCTCTCATCATTTTCTACAAGATACACCTTGTATCCCATATTAGCCATATCCAGGGCTGCGTTTATCCCTGCGATACCTCCACCTATGACCATAGCTTTATTTGTTACAGGTACCTGAAATCTTATCAAAGGTTCAAGGAGCTTAACCCTTGCAATAGACATCTTGATTATCTCTTTTGCCTTATCTGTCGCTTCCTGCTTATCGCTTGAGTGGCACCAGGAGCACATCTCTCTAATATTAGCCATTTCAAATAGGAATGCATTGAGTCCTGCTTCCTGTACGCAGTTTCTAAATGTAGTTTCATGCATTTTTGGTGAACAAGCTGCGACGATTACCCTGTTTAGCTTATATTCAGCTATCCCTTTTTTGATCTCGTTTTGCCCAGGATCTGCACAAGTATAGCGATTTTCCTTGACATAAACCACATCCTCCTGAGTCTTAGTGAATTCTATAAGTTGATCTATGTCCAGAGTCCCTGCAATGTTTGCCCCACAGTAACATATGAAAACACCTATTCTAGGTTTTTCAGTCTGAACTTTATTTTCTGGCATTTCTTATATCACCTCAATCACTTTAAGTTATTTACAGCAGTTCTTATTTTACCCACGCGCTCAGCTGCAAGCTCTTTATTTAATGCTTCCTTTGAAGTTATCTTCTCAAGCCCTTTGTTCCATGCACCTGAATCTATAGGAGAATGATGAACTGAAGTCCTCTTTATCTCTAATGCTTTAGGAACAGGACAGACAGTTTGACACGCTCCGCAATAAATGCAATTATTGTAGTCTACATAAACTTTGTCATCTTCTATATAAAGAGCATCAACTGGACAAACATCCAGACAATCCTTACATCCGCTAGGACAAAGCTCTTGATGTAACCTAATGGAACCTTCAATGAACTTAGTAACCTTTATAGCATCTGTTGGACATACACGCCAGCAAATTTGGCAGCCAGCGCATAGCTCTTTTTTCACATCTACAATTGTCTTTTGTGATCCCCCTTCAGGAGAATCTTCAAATTTTACAGAGATGATTTCTAATGGACACTTTTCCTCGCATTTTTTACAGCCAGGCTCGCATTTTGAGCTGTCGATTTCGATATCTCGTGTTAGAGTAGGAAAAACTCCCTTTTCAACTGTAGGAATCCCCTCTTTGCCATCGACTTCTATTTTTATAGCAGAAAAAGGACAAGCAACAGCACAAATACCGTGGAAATCACATTTTTTTTCATCGATGTCTACTAAAGGATGAACTGCTTTGCCATTCTCATCCTTTGGCTGTGATTTTAAAGATACAGCAAAGCGGGGACATATAAGCCTGCATATAGCACATCCTTTGCATAGGCTTCGGTCAACTGTTAAAAGAAAGCGTTTATTATAATATGCATGAATTATCTCTAGCTTGTCATCACTTGCTTTTTTTATCATTTTCATAGAGCATCACCTTCTTTGCGGCTATCTTCAAGGTAACTGATGATTGATGCAGAAGCAACCCTTCCGGCTGCTATAGCTTCAACTAAACTTGCTGTCCCGGAAACTGTATCGCCTCCTGCAAATACCCCTTCAAGGCTTGTTTTCATGGTTTGAGGATCAACTGAAACAGCACCTCTTTCTAATGCTACCATCTTCCCGAGAAATTCAGTACTCGGAGCTTGACCTATAGCTATAATTACCATATCTGCTTCTGCTGTTTCGGTCTTACTTTCGTCAAATACTGGTTTAAATCTTTTATTTTCATCAAATACAGATTTACACCTGATGAATTTTACTGTGCTAACTTTATTATCCTCTCCTAAGATCTCCTTTGGACCCCAGGATGTATTCACGACAACCCCTTCTCTAATAGCATCTTGAATTTCCCATTCATGAGATGGCATTTCTTCTCTGGACTCAAGGCAGAACAATTGAACAGATTCAGCTCCACATCTAATTGCAGTCCTTGCCGCATCTATTCCTACATTCCCTCCACCGATTACAACGACCTTCTTCCCTACTTTCATAGGTTCATTCAAGTTGAATTTGCGCAAAAAATCGAGAACAGGAACCACACCTTCTAAATTTTCCCCTTCGATGCGAAGATTTCTATTTGCAGGTGCTCCAGTCGCTACAAATACTGACTTGTATTCACCACTATCCAGCAAATTCTTAAAGAACTCTTTATCTACAGCAGTGTTTGTCTTAATATCTACACCCATCGCTTTTATGTTATCTATTTCGGCTTTAACCACATCTTTTGGCAAGCGATAAAAAGGAATACCCACCATGAACATTCCACCTGCTTCTGGTAAAGGTTCAAACACAGTCACAGATAAGCCTTTTCTAGATAATTCCCACGCTGCTGTAAGTCCGGCTGGTCCTGAACCTATTATTGCAACTTTATCTGCATCTGGTTTAGGAGAAAGCTTTTCTTCCTTTTTAAAATTAGCAAGAGACCTCAGTAAAACATCCTTAACGCGCTCATAAAATCTGTTCTTCTTTTCATCATCAGATGGAGCTACCAGTGAAACCCAAGTATAAGAAACAGGAAACGGTATCTCAAGTGATAAAGCTTTTAAGTTTTCTTCAAGCCCACTCAATATATAATCCCATGCATATTCATCTTCACTTGCTAATTCTTTCAAAGCATACATGACCTCATGGACATTAACACCTTGAGGACAGCTTTTCGTGCATTGAGTACATGCTGAGCACAACAGATAAGTATTGCTCTGAGGGATATTCCTTATACCTAAGCTGGCTAATTCAAGTATTTTATTGGGTCTATAAACACTTATAAGCTGCGATAAACAGCAGGCTGCTGTACATGTGCCACACTGATAGCAAAATCTAAGGGTATCTCCGCTATAAAAATTAGCTAATCTATGCTTGAATCCTGAATCTACACGGCTGAATACTTCATTTGTCTTTGAATCAGTTAAACTACTCATTTTAATTCTGCTCCACCACCTTCTGACGAACTTCTTTCAGAAAAGCCTTAACATCTTCTTTATTTCCATAGATCAATAAATAATCATCATCCTGAGGCTTTGTTACAAGATTATACTTTGCTATAAGATCATCCAGTCCCCCATCTAATTTTACCTCTGATGCTTTAAGCCTTATCCAATATTCTCCTTTTGGAACTCCAGCTACAAAAGTAGATCTTTTTACATCTAACCCACTGTTATCTTCATAAGCCATGTTGATCTTCTTCTGCCATTCTTCTGCGCTATCTTTCCCAAGCTCTGTTTCAGCTAAAGTCAGCAAATTCATTTCAACAAGCTTAAGAAGAGGTGAATTATCCATTACTATGTCAAGTTCCGCAGGTTCATTTCGGTAAGTGTTTACTAATCTCCTTGCTGAATTTAAATCATCATATAAGTGCTGTGGAACGCTTACCTCATTTTTTAAAAGCTCAAGCATAAGGTCATCTAATTTTTTACAAACATTATCATAATTAATCATATGAGATTCACCTATTCTTCCGCTTTGGCTTTTTCTTTTGCTGCTTTTTCTTCCTCTGTAGCCTTTACTAGCCTTTCTACAGCATCAATTCGCGCTCTTTGGGCTAATATATCTGTGGATGTAAGCTCAAGAGCCTTTTCTGGACACCATTCGATGCATGCAGGTCCTCCCTCGCGGGTTTGGCACAAGTCGCACATTCTTACAACTTTATTGCGTTCCAATTGAATTGCTCCAAAATCACAGGCTTTTATACACCAGCCACAACCGTTGCACAGCTCATCATTGACGAGGATGACACCGTTTTCTTCAGATTGCTTTAGTGCTTTACGAGGACAAGCAGCAACGCAAGGTGCGTCTTCACATAGTCTGCAATTAATAGAGGCGTTTGTATAAGGATAAATACGCACCATTCTAATTCTGGAACGAGTTGGGTTAAAAGCTTTATTCTTTTCCATAGAACAAACGTATTCACATACACGACAACCTACGCATTTATCCACCTCAAGACTAACAAATTTATGCCTAGCCATACTGTATTCCTCCTTTATTCTTTATCTGCCTTTAAAATATCAGCGTAAGAACCAAGTCCAAGTTCTTCAAGCTTCGATTCTGTAGGCACACCCATTTTATCCCAGCCTCTTGCTTCATAGTAACTGTCCAGCATTATATCGAGATCTTCCTGTGTTACAACATTGCCTTTGCTGACTCCTTCAGGAATAGGATCTTTCATAACTCTTGGCGGCAAGTTATCATCTTTTCTTGTCATACCTTCTCTTATATTATAAATCCTTGCAAGGTTGTTTATCCTTTCGCCATCTTTTCTCATGTCTTCAGCAGTCATTGGTATGCCTGTAACTTGAGAATAAACTTTTGCAATGTCATCATAGACCTTCCATATTGTACGTGTAAATTTGCATATTATCATTGAATCTACGACAGCATACAGATCTTCATCACCCATAACCAATTTGCCTCTTGTAGAATCTGCAGTATATCTGTCAGCTTTTCCGCTTAAATCCCAACCATAGCTTCCATGCCTTTGGTGATCTGCTCCTCTTCTCGATACAGCGTAACCTAATGCACAAGTCTTAAGTCCTCTTACATCATAACCTGTCATTTCAAGACCTTTAATATGCATTGCAAAATGCTCTGAACCTTTGCCTATTTTTTCAGAAGCACGCTTTACACCTTCAGCCATTAAATCTCCGATATCTTCTCTTAAAGCTATCTTTCTCACCATTTCTACTATTGCATCGCCATTTCCAAAATTAAGCTCAAGTCCTCCAGTATCTTCTTTAGTGATGAGACCTTTTTCGTAACATTCCATGGCAAATCCAATCACAATACCTGTTCCTATCGCATCGACGCCATATTCATCGCAATATTCCAAAGCTTTGATCATGGAATTTAAATCATCAACACAGCAGTAAGATCCAAAAGCCATCATAGGCTCATATTCAACGCGTCCAATGGCACCTTTATATTTGCCTTCTTTTACTTCTGCAATATGTTCACAGCGGCAAGGACAAGCAGAACAAGCTTGAATATTTTGAACATTTAATTCATTTACGCGCTCTCCGCTTATTTTTTCAATTCCTTCAAAGGTTGCAGCTTGATAGTTCCTCGTTGGTAAGCAGCCTTGAGCATTCATAGTCAGCATATTTGCAGTAGTTCCAAGTCCTCTGTATTTAGCAGTTGCAGGTCCTTTTGCACGGGTATATAGGTCCATGCAGAAATTCTCAAGTTCGACTGGCTCAGCGACTGCAACATCGTTTGTTCCCCTTACAGCAACAGCTTTAAGGTTTTTAGATCCCATAACGGCACCAAGTCCAGTTCTTCCGGCTGCTCTAAAATGATCGTTTATTAAACAAGCTAATCTAACGCGATTTTCTCCAGCAGGTCCTATTGCGGATACTCTTACATTTTGATCACCAAGCTCGTCCCTTATTCCCTGCTCTGTATCCCAAGTGCTCTTACCCCAGAGTTTAGATGCATTCTTAAGCTGTATTGAATCGTCGTCTATGAAAAGATAAACTGGCTTTGTTGATCTGCCGGTAATCACAACTATATCGTAACCAGCCATTCTCAAATCTGCACCAAATTGACCTGTTGAATAAGCTTCACCTAACAAATTTGTAGCCGGTGATTTAGCGAATACGCCAAATTTAGACGCTGTGCATGGAACAAGTGTACCTGTAGTTGCACCTGTGACATATATTAATGGGTTTTCTGGATCAAAAGGATCGAGACCAGGTTTTGAGTTATCTATTAGAGTTTTAACACCAAATCCTGTACCACCTATATAATTTTTAGCAAAATCTTCGTCAAAAGTGCCAATTTTATGCCTTCCTGTTGAAAGGTCAACATAAAGAATTTTTCCAGTATATGCGTACATATATCCATCTCCTCCTCTTTATTAAAGATTTAAAAAATTATTAACCTCCGCCCGGGAAAGTCGGTAGCAGAGCGATAATAGCACCATCTGTAACTTTCATTGTATTGATTTTCGAATGCTCAGCAATGATACCATTTACTGAGACAGTTAAATCATCTCGCAGGTCATCTGTTGAAGGTTGAAATATTTCCCCTTTAAACTTATCACCATAAATACTCGAGAGAAATTGCAATAATTCATAAACTGTGGATTCTGAGTGAATATAAACTTCATCTTGATCTTTGTTTGTAGCTGATCGAATTGAGCTAAAAAATAAAAGCTGAACCTTTATTTTTAATTCTTTATCCAGTTCAGTTTGTTCACCCATAGTTCCCTCATAAGATTCGAATTCAATAATATTTATCACTTCCTTTCATTTTTGTATCTATGAATAATAATCTGCAACTATATTTATATTAATATATATTTATATTTCTGTCAATTATTTTACTAAGTGAAACACTGCAACTCAAATGATGTTATTGATTTCACAAAGTTTAGTTGGTATATAGTAAAAATTAAACTCTAGACAATAAGATTTGACTTGACAATATTTGAAAAAATCGACTAAAATAAAATTACAATTAAGAATAGTCAAATAATGAGGTGCCCATGTATATTAAACGAGCCATTGAAGAATCAATAATAAAAATATCTAAAACATTTCCAGTACTTTTATTAACAGGTCCTCGCCAAGCTGGAAAAACCATGATGCTAAAAAAGCTTGCGGAAGATTCACGAAAGTATGTTACACTTGATGACCCGGATATTCGCCTTTTGGCTAAATCAGATCCTGCATTATTTATGCAACGCTTTACTCCACCAATATTAATCGATGAAGTCCAATATGCCCCCGAAATCCTGCCATATATTAAAATGAGCGTAGACAGTTCAGGCAAAAAAGGTGACTTTTGGCTTACAGGATCCCAGGCATTCCACATGATGAAAAATGTCAGCGAATCTCTTGCGGGACGAGTTGGCATTGTCAATCTATTAGGATTGTCTTCAAGTGAAATCGGTGCTTTAAAATCTGAACCTTTCACAACATCTCCAGAGCGACTAATGTCACGATTAAGTGCTGTTCAAAAAATGGGAATAAATGAAATCTTTAACCGAATATTCAAAGGAGCGTTTCCAGCACTTTACGGTGAAGATGCGCCTGACTTATCCGACTTTTACCGCTCATATATCAATACTTATTTGCAAAGGGACATTAAGGATTTAACGCAGGTTGCTGATGAAACAGCTTTTTATAACTTCATGATAATTGTAGCAGCAAATACCGCTAGACCAGTTATATACGAAGAAATAGCTAAAGACGCAGGAATCAGCCCTCCAACAGCAAAAAAATGGATGTCGATTTTGATGTCTTCCGGTCTTGTTGCGTTGGTTCAGCCTTATAACAACAACGTATTGAAGCGAGTAACGAAAATGCCACTCCTGCACTTTTTAGATACTGGGCTTTGTGCTTATCTCTTAAAATGGGGGAATCCAGAAACATTAGAACGAGGTGCTATGTCTGGTGCCTTTTTTGAAAGCTTTGTATTTTCTGAAATATATAAAAGCTATCTTAATGCTGGAAAAGAAGCACCTTTATACTATTACCGAGACAAGGAAAAGCGGGAAATAGACCTTTTGATTTACGAAAACGGTACATTGTATCCTATCGAAATTAAAAAAGCAGCATCCCCTGGTACCGAAGCTGTAAAACATTTTAAAGTTCTAAACCCTGTGACAGAGCCGGAACGCTTCGGTGAATTAGAACAATACAAAATTGAAATCGGAAACGGAGCAGTGATTTGTATGGCTAATGACCTTTTACCAGTGGATAAAAAGAACTGGTTCGTTCCGGTGTGGATGATATAAATTCTAAAATAATCATTAAGACTATGGCTGAACTTGAGGCAATGGAGAATGAATAGATGTTAATCTATAATCTAGGATCAACTGGTTCACTTTCCATAGCAAGTACTCCAAATACGCACTCATGCACACGATAAAGCGGCTCGCATTTTACAAAGCGTTCTAAGGATTCCATTCCTAAAGCAAATTCATTTAGTACCAGACTTCCTTTTTTAGAAAGAGAACGCTTTTTTAGCCTTACCAAATTGCCTTCTAATAAATATTCAGGGCCATAGATGATACGCAAATATTCACGACCACGGCATTTCACAGCTGGTTGTAAAACTTCAGTACCCCTCATTGCTATAAAATCATAAGGCTTAACGACCATACCCTCACCACCTGATGCTGTCAAATCTTCCCACCACCTAGTACCGCTTGCAACATTGTCATCATCTAGCAAATCTACGAGAACGTAGTTGGTTTTCATAAAAATTGGATCCATTCCTGTCATGTATTTTGCAATAGTCTCCATATGCCATATGTGATTTTCACTGCACCACGTTTTGCCCTCTGTAGCAAGAATGTGAAAAGGAGCAATCCTATAATCATCGAGGTTCTTTACGTCCCAGCAGTAGCGTCTATATGCATCTGTATATAAATTGAGTGCTTCCAAGCGAGATTTGTACTGTAAAAGAAGATCAGATAAATCCACCTTCGACTCAGCATCAACTGCTTTACCAGCAAAAACTTCAGCTGCTTTCTCAATAGCTAAAGATGCCGCTGAAAGTCCATTTCGTCCAGAGCGTCCAACAGCAGCGTACTGGTCTTCAAGGAGCTTCTGTGCTTTTACCGACCATGGCATAAGCTCAGTATCGATGCACACCCAATCGGTATTGAAATCGCTCCAGAAGTTAGACTCAAGAAGCACCGTTTGAAGCCGCATCAATATCAAATTCTCTGTCATATCATCGTTAAAAAAATGTCGCCCAGTCCTTGTGTAAATGATCCCAAAACTTCCATCGTTTACCTTAAATCGCCTTGCAGCTGTCTCAATATCTTTACACAATACTATCACAGCTCGGGAACCCATATGCTTTTCTTCGCACATCACTCTGCTCACACCTCTTGATTTATAATAGTTGAAAGCTTCCGTTGGATATTCTAAATAATCTTTTAGTTTGCTGGTCTCGCAAGGTGACATAGTTGGAGGTAGATAGATTAGCCAATGTGGATCTGCTGCGAAGCGACTCATTATTTCAAGTGCTGCAACAGAATTTTCAGCATTGATCTTGATGCTTCGACGAAGATTAGTGGTGAAATATTTCTGTCCAAGTACATCATCTATATTCAGCACATCATCATCTGCAGGTGGTTTATCCAGAAACGGTTTAGTCGGAGGGTAATATACCTCTTTTGCTTCAACTTGCACAATTTCCTTTTCTGGATACCTAAAGCAAGTTAATTTTCCGCCGAATACACAACCTGTGTCGATGCAGAAAGTATTGTTAATTGCTTCCACATCAGGGGTTGGTGTATGCCCAAAGACCACCAGTGCCTTTCCCCGATATTCATTAGCCCAAGGTAAACGAACTGGTAGACCAAATTCATCAGTCTCTCCTGTTGTATCACCATAAAGGCAAAAGCTGCGAACACGTCCACTGCTTCGACCCTGATACTTTTCCTTTAATCCAGCGTGAGCCACAACCAATTTACCGCCATCGAAAACATAATGGCTTAAAAGACCATCCAAAAAACTTTTTACCTTTGTGATAAACTCTTCACTTTGAACATCCAATTGCTCAATAGTTTTATCCAGCCCATGTGTCAAATTTACGTTTGAGCCAAGCAGTTTTTTTAAAAGCTTTGCATCGTGATTCCCATTGATGCAATAAGCATGACCTTTCTGCATCATATTCATCACAAGTCGCAGAACGAGATCATTTTTAGGTCCTCTATCGCAAAGATCCCCAAGAAATATTGCTTTCCTATTTTCAGGAGGTATGGCGGTGCAGTTCTCAACATCTACTGTGTAACCAATTTTAGTTAGAAGCATGGAAAGCTCATCAAAGCACCCATGGACATCGCCGATGATGTCAAAAGGACCAGTTTCACTCTTTTTATTATTCCATAGCGGCAAGCGAACAATTTCAACGTTGGAAATCTCCTCGATACTTTTCAGAACATACACGTGACGGAAGCCTTCTTTTTTTAAAAATCGAATACATCGGCGTAATTGCTGACCTTGCTGCGCTATGACATGGCTTTTATAATTTCGATCAGGTCGGTTTTCGTTTCTTTCCATGCAAATCTTTTCAGGTATATCCAGCACAATAGCCACTGCATGACAATTTTGCTCCTTCGCTAAATTCAATACCTGTACTCGAGCTTCTTTTTGCACATTTGTTGCGTCTATAACGGTTAGAAGTCCACGGTCTAATCGCTTATTTGCAACATAATAAAGCGTCTCAAAGGCTTCAGAAGATACATTTTGGTTGTTTTCGTCGTCTGAGATGAGACCACGGAAATAATCAGAAGACAGCACTTCTGTAGGCTTAAAGTATTTTTTTGCAAAAGTTGTCTTCCCACTACCAGACACGCCTATAAGAGCAACTACGGAAATTTCTGGAATCTCTATTCGCATAATGTAAACACCCCCATTTGTGTTGGTGCACCGTTGTTTTCATCTATATCACCTATGCTGGAAAATTGCACTGAATAGCCGAACTTTTCGGATGTTTTAGTAGCCCAATTATGAAACTCAGCCCGTGTCCATTCAAATCTATGATCATTATGTCGAAAGTCGTCCTCTTTTAATAAACCGTAGTTCACGTTGTATTCCTTATTCGGCGTGGTTAAAATGACTATAGGTGGTTTTGCAAATTCAAATAGCACACGTTCAAAGGCAGCGAGACGAGGGACATCTAGGTGTTCTATTACTTCTATTACACAAGCAGCATCGTACCCACTAAACCTTGCATCTTTATATGTAAGTGAACCTTGAAATAGCTGCACACGCTCCCTCATGTAATCTCCAGCACGATCTAAGTTCAATTTTTCTTTCACTCGCTCAAGAGTACTATATGACACATCAACACCTGTAATATTGGTAAACTGCTTTTCCTTAACAAGCAGCTTAAGCAGATTTCCTTCTCCACAACCTATATCTATAATGCGCTTTGCTCCACTAACTTTTAATGCAGCCACAACGCTATTGAGACGCTTTGTGTTTAAATTTTGCTTCTTTTCTAACTTTTCCTCTGAATTTTCTGCCTCATTAGAAATAACTTCTCCATCCTCTAAGCTTGCCGCTGCTAATCCTTCAAAAGCGATATTCATAAGTGAGTGTCGTCTATTGAGATATCTACCTGTAATATATGCTTTTTCAGGATGATTTGGTAACCAATCTTCACCGATTCTCAGCAGTTTTTTTACCTCGTCTTCACCTATCCAGTAATGCTTCTGCCTGTCGAATACCGGAATTAATACATAAATATGCTTAAGCAAATCACGTAGGCGGACTTCTCCTTTGATAGTGAGATTCACATATTTGCTTTCTCCCCAATCAGGAAATTTTTCGTCAGATATAAAGGTTTCATAGATGACTTCATATCCAAGTGGCTCAAATACGCTGTTTAATTTCTTTTGTTCACCACGGCAGGACAGCATGGTTACCGTTGCTATTAAATTTAGCTTAGAATCGGATAATGCTTGGTGTGAATCTG
>WQUF01000196.1 GCA_009785875.1 Oscillospiraceae bacterium
TCACTTCAGACATTTTTTCACAGGAATTTGAGAACAATTCTATAAAGGTTTTGCTTTTAAGACCTATTACAAGATTTAAAATATATGTTTCAAAAAATTTAGCTATCATAAGCACTATTTTTTTTAATTTAATGGTAATCCTAATAGTAACTGTAATACTTAGATTTTTGTTTAGAGGAGATATAAGTGGAACCCATAATGCAGTTTTATCTTATGCCATTTCCATCATCCCTATGATAATCTTTGTTTTAATGTCTTCCCTTGTGGCGAGTATAATAAACAATCCATCGCTGACCATGTTTTGCTCTATTGCTTTATATGTCCTCTTGATTGCTGTTAAAATAGTATTTTCAAATATCAGTGCTGCTCTTTTTGTCTCGTATAATAACTGGTATCAGATGTGGATTGGATCTTTGGTACCTGCTCGGATGCTCATAAATATAAGCCTTTTGCTTATATCCTATATGGTTATTTTTTTTATCATAGGCTTTTTAGTATTCGATGGGAAAGAAGTGTAATTATGTCGCTAAGGGTTAAACTATTTTTATCAAATGTAATTCTATTGTTTTTTCCTGGAATCATAATTTTTTTATTAGCAAGAAACTGGCTTGGAATATATGATAATGATATACAGACGAATTTGCTGGTTTTGATATTCATAGGCATTCTAGCAATATTGATTATCATAAGCGGCTTGCTCTCCTTTTTTATTTCAGAGAGCATATTAAATCCATTAAAAAAACTGAGAATAGCAGCTAATGAGATTAAAAATGACAACTTGGATTTTACCATCGAGTATGGGACTAAAGATGAATTTTATGATGTGATGAAAGAGTTCGATGAGATGCGTCAAAAATTAAAGCTTAGCCTGGATGAAAATTTAAAATACGAAGAGGAGAAGAGGCATTTAATTGCAAGCATAACCCACGATTTAAAAACACCTATAACAGTAATACAAGGATATATCGAAGGCATACTGGATAATGTGGCAAATACACCGGAAAAACAAAAAAAGTATTTAACCACCATATATAAAAAGACAGAAGATATAAATAAATTAGTAGACGATTTATTTATGATTTCAAAATTAGAGTTAAATAAAATATCCTTTAACCTTACAAAAATAGAGATAACAGAGTATTTAAGAGAGATCATAAAGGAGATAGAATCTGATCTTCTATTTGAAAATATTAAAATAGAATTAGATTTGCCATTTAATGCTACAATTAAGATAGACAAATTAGAGACTTTTAGAGTGATTCAAAATTTAATACAGAATAGCATAAAATATAAAAGCTCAGATGATGTCATGATAAAAATTGAAACTAGAGATTCAGGCAACAATGTTCTAGTGATTTTTGAGGATAATGGAATTGGAATAGAGAAAGAGAATGAGCAAAAGATATTTGAATCGTTCTTTAGGGAAGATAGTTCCAGGAAGCACGGAGAAGGTAGCGGTTTAGGACTATCTATAGCAAAGAAGATAATAGAAGCTGAAAATGGCCGCATTTGGGCAAGAAGCCGAGAAAAGGGCCTTGCGATTTATATGTCATTTGAAAAAATTTAAAAAGAGGAATTTTTTATGAAAAGGATTATAATAATTGAAGATGATGTTGCAATAGCTGAGATTGAAAGGGATTATCTGGAAATAGAAGGATATGAAGTGGAAATATTCCATGATGGAAAGTCGGGCATTGAAGCAGTTTATAAAGGAGATTTTAACTTAATCGTCCTCGATGTAATGCTTCCTTTAATGGATGGTTTTGAGGTTTTAAAATTAATAAGAAAGCGCAGCGATTTACCTGTTTTAATGGTCACTGCGAAATCTTTAGAAGTGGATAAGGTTCGAGGATTAGGGCTTGGAGCCGATGATTATATAACTAAGCCATTTACTATGAATGAGTTTGTAGCCAGGGTCAATGCTCATTTAAAAAGATATGATCGCTTAACTTTAAATAATAAACCCATAAAGAAAAATAATATAAGCATAAATGGACTTGAAATCGACCTGGAAGCGAGGAGAGTATTTATACAGGGAGATGAAGTGATTTTAGCCAATAAAGAGTTTGATCTATTGGTTTTTTTAGCAGAAAATCCAAATAAGGTATTTTCAAAAGATCAACTTTTAAATCAAATCTGGGGATATGAGTCTTTCACAGATAATGCTACCATCACTGTGCATATTAAAAAATTGAGGCATAAAATAGAAAAAGACCCTCAAAATCCCAAATACATTGAGACCGTTTGGGGTGTAGGATATAGATTTAAAATTTAAAATTGAGGCATAATAATAAGGATAGAGCACAAAAAAAGAGGTGATTTTAAATGAAGTTAGATAATATTTTTAAAAGTTTAAATGCTCTTAGGTATGGACAAGATATCGAAGCAAGCGATGAATTATTGATAAAAGTCATGAACAATGGCACTTTATACAATTTAAAAAACCTATGCTCACTCCTTGATAACAGCGTAATAGAGCCTTGTCAGGACGAGGCTATAATACAAGTGATATTTTATTTTTTAGATAAATATGGCGTATATGAAGGCCTCTGTGAACTTGTAAAAAATTATAAGATCATCAAATTGAGAGGCGACTCGTGGCTTTACAAAATAAATCTGGAATGCATTCAAAATTCAGCTTATAGAGAATGCTATTTAAATATAGTTCAAAATTCAAGTGAAGATATAAAGCAATTGGTCAAGGTAAATACTAAAAAAATATTAGACTATAATCCTGAACATGCAGATAAAGTAAGAGAAGTGTTAAACATATGGCGTGATTCAAATATAGTTGACACTATTTAGGTTTATTATATCAATTAAAGTACTGATTTCGTTAAGCTTTGTGAATGTACTAAAAAGAAGTGCGTCAACTATATTTGATCATTTTTGAAACACGCCATATCTTCTTTATCCCACTACTGAATTCAGAATAGCGTCGTTCATCATTTGTGTACGTTCATCTTTACTTATCTTAGCAAGAGCAGCATTTATTTTATCCTTTAAAGGGCTGTTTTTTCTCATTCCTACCGATACATTGGAATTATTTATGTTATAATTAAAACCTTTACCAGCATCAAAAGCAATAAATGCCAGGTCAGGATGAGCAGAGACAGCTGATAGTGCACCTGGTCGTTCAGAAATATATCCATCAATGAAACCTGATTTTAATGCATTGATCATGGAAGGGAAATCCGGTAAGGCTTCTTGTTTATTTACACCAGGGATCTGATCGATTACATCATAGTGCGTTGTGTTAAGCTGTGCTGTAATTTTGGAACCGGAAAAATCAGCAAGTGAGGTCGCTCCAGCATATGGCCCATCTTTTTTAATTACTATAACCAGATCGGACTCATAATAATAATCTGAAAAATCAATGGCTTTTTTCCGTTCATCTGTTGGAGACATGCCAGCGATGATAAGATCGATTGTATTAGAGTTAAGTGCAGGTATTAGCCCATCCCATTCCATTTTTACAATTACAAGCTCCATACCGAGATAATCAGCGATCTTTTTCGCAATTTGAACATCATAACCATCGGCATAACCTGTGGAATCATTGCTTATATGGACAGCACTGTTTGAGGCATATGGCTGAGTCCAGTTGAAAGGAGCATAGTTGCATTCCATTCCAACCTTAAGTTGTTCTTTTGCACCACCTAATCTAGTTGATGCGCAGCCTGATAGAATTGATAACAAAAAAATGAACGAGAATGATATAATAAATGTCTTTTTCACAATTTTCCTCCTGAAAGCGTATTTTATGACAAAGAAAAAGTACATTGTAAGTATACCATTTTCTAATTTTTTTTCAAGTATAACTAGTATTTCCCAATTTTTAGTAATTGACTTAAATAGTGCGTTTGAATGCAGTTTAAGATTTTTACAAAAAAAATATTGATAATAAGCTTTAGAATTTATTATAATGTAATATGTATTTTATATGAGGAGAGATGCACATGGAAGAGAAGATTTTTTACGAAGAGAGAGAATATTTAAAGATGACTTGTAATAAAATTGCTCAAGTTTTAGATGATACTGAAATGGATCTTTACACCATGCCAAATAGGATCAGCGATGATTATGTATTAAATGAACTCATGAAGAGGACTTCTCTTAGGTTTATTAATTTGCAAAAGTGCATGATGAAACCGTATTTTGCAAGGATAGATTTTATTCAAGATGGAGCCAGTAAAACAGAATCTTGTTACTTAAGCAAAGTAGGGATAGTGGATTATGATGGTAATTTAGTCACTGTAGACTGGAGGGCACCTATTTCATCTTTATATTATGATTCCAGCGTAGGGAATGTTCACTATTTTGCACCAGATGGAGAAATAAAAGGAGAGCTTAAATTAAAAAGGCAATTCACAATAGAAGATAAAGAACTCCTGGAGTATTTCGATGTGGATGCAGTATCAGACGATGAGCTTTTAAAGCCATATTTAGGTGTGAATTCTGATTCCAGATTAAAAAACATAGTTGCATCTATTCAAAAAGAGCAGAATACCATAATTAGAGCAAATATCTACGATAATATATTGATCCAAGGGGTTGCAGGCAGCGGAAAGACCACAGTAGCCCTTCATAGAATTGCATATCTCGTTTATAATCATAGAAATCAATACAAACCAAATCAATTCATGGTTATCGGACCAAATAAATACTTCTTAAGCTACATTTCTTCAGTGCTTCCAGATCTTGACGTGGACAATGTTAACCAGCTTACATATGAAGATCTTGCAAATGATTTTATAGGCGAAAAATATAAAATAGTGGAATCGAAATATATAGATAGCCAAAAATTTAAAAGCTCTTTAATCTATAAAGATCTTCTGGAAGAGTATCTCGATGAATTGGATAAGAATATAATACCACAAGAGGATTTTAAAATAAGAGAATTTACTGTAATAAAAAGAGAGGAAATATTACAGCTTTACAAAAGCGAGAACGTGTCCAGCTATGATAATATCCAATCAAAGCTTGATAAATTGACTTTATTCTTAAAGAGGATAATAGATGACAGAAAAGTTGAGATCGATGAAAGATTGGTCAAAGAGTTTGATGTGTTAAATAGCGACAATATAGGAGAAATATATAAAAAGAGGGAAGCTATAAGGGATGAATTGCTAAAGGGGTGCAAAAATTCATTTAAGAAGTACTTTTCATTAGCTAATTACAGAGCAACGAAGATCTATAAAGATTTTATTGAAAGCATTAAAATTCACAACAAGGATGAATTTGATGAATTTGGTGAATTAAAGGCTTCCACATTGAGCAATTTAAAAAATGATTTTGTTGAATTTGAAGATCTTCCAGGGATCATGTATATAAAATATAGGCTGCAAGGTGCTAAAGAGTATGATAAATATCAGCAAGTGGTAATAGATGAGGCTCAAGACTTAGGACCTTTTAATTTTTTTATTCTAAAGAAGATGATGAAAAATGCTTCCTTTTCCATATTTGGAGATCTGGCTCAAGCCATTTATCCTTATAGAAGCATAAAAAATTGGAACGAAGTGATACAGTTAATTTTTAATGATGAATGTGAGATCTTAAAATTGACCAAAAGCTACAGGACCACTGTGGAGATAATGAACAAAGCAAATCAACTAACAAAGCACTTAGGGCTGGATTTAGCAGAGCCTGTAATAAGGCATGGAGAAGAAGTGAGCTTAATCTGTGTAACAAAAGCAGAAACTGTTAAAAAAATTAAAGAATTGATTTTAAAAATGAGAAAAAGTGGACTTAAAAGCATCGCTATTATATGTAAAACCTTAAATGAGGTGGGAAAAATATATAAAGAGCTTTCAAAGGCAGAAAAATCCATTCATGTCATTGAAAAAGATAAAGAAGAATTTGAAAGTGGAATATGCCTCTTAACATGCTATATGGCAAAGGGACTTGAATTTGATGGAGTCATAATAACAAATGCTTCAAATTCAAATTACAATATAGATGATGACCTGGATATGAAATTATTATACGTCTCAATGACAAGGTCGCTGCATAAATTAGCCATTCTATATGAGGATGAAATGACAAAAGTGTTGGTATAATACAGATTTAATAAGACCTCTCAGAATCCATAGGATTTTGAGAGGTTTTTATTTTAATTAAATAAACTTTTCATGCAGTTAAAGCTTTAATGGGTAACCCCTACCACCTAGGTAAAAGAAGTATTGAGTAGAATAATATATATTATTGTATAAATATATCATTAGTTTATGATAAACCATGATTATATAAGGGAAATTATTAACAGTTATTTATTATAATTAAATATTTTGAATTATAATAATCAATTGGTGGTATAAAAAAAATGAAATTGCAAATATTAGTTTTATATTTTATTTTATTTGTTTAACTTTTAAATTTAACTGAAGGAGGACAATTGATGAAGAAAAAACATATTTTTAAGATGAGAAAAAGTTTTAATAATATTTTATCGAAAATGATGATTACTTTTTTGATAATGAATACATTATTGCTTAATATAGTAGCATTTGCTATTATTGAACAGCCATATGATGCCACTGCAACAGGTCAAACTTTTAAGCAGGAAGATTTTTTTAACGCAAGCTCGGTTATAAATGAAATAATATTTCCATCTACACTTAATACTAACCAAAGCCGTATTTCATGTTTGAAAAAGCTTCCAACAGGTCAAGTAGTAATAGCAGGATACCAAAATACATCTCCAATTGAGAATAAACCAGATTATCTTTACGAAATAGTACAAGATGTAAGTTATAACGGAGTTGGCGATAAAGGAGTATTGATGGTTTATAAGACTGTAGCCGGATTTGCTTATTCAGGATCTACAATAGGATCTAAACTTTCTGTAGACCTTGCATCTAATGATCCAGATCTTATGAATTCTGTAGTGAGATATATTGCCCCAACGTCTGATGGAGGTTTTTTAGCAGTAGGTCAAACATCTGTTGCAATGTCAAAATCAACGAGACCTAATAAAGCAACAGAGTATTCTGCTGCTACAGGTGGCACACTAACCTATCTCCATCCGGCAGATCGGGATGGGTTTATTGTTAAATATGATGCCAATTTAAATAAACAATGGTTTAAGCAAGTTTATGGAGAAGACATTGAGTGTTTCTTAACAGCAATAGAAATAAGACCAGGAGTGTATGCAGCGGGAGGGTTTACTGAAAGCAATTCCAGTGGAGATGGTACAAATGGGACAATACCAGGACCTGACCACTTTGGTCCTTACTCCAGTTATAGAAGTGCTGATGCTTTGCTTTCAATTTACGATTCTAATGCAGGGACGCTTATTTCCCGCAGATATGGTCGCAATTATGGTCATACAGGTGAAGCTTATGGTTCTGCATTTTATGGTTTTACTACAGATGGAACAAACCTCTTTGTTTGCGGAACATATTGTACAGGAGATACAGGAGCAACCTCAACAATTGCTGGGCTTAATCCAATAACTACAACTACTGGAATGACTGGATGGGCTTACCAGGATGCCTTCGTTGGCAGCATGAATCCAGATCTAGGAACATTTAATTGGTCCAGGCATTATGCCAGCTGGACAGCTGAAAATTTAGAGGGCTTAGCATTGTATAAAGGAAGTCTATTTGCAGCCGGAGCTGTTGAATCGAATCAAGGGGATTTTACAAACTACCACACATCTTATGATAATGCTGCAGAAAATTTACTTGTAAAATTGGATCCAGCTACAGGAACTGAGCAAAAAGTTAGAATTTATAAGTCATCTTATAATGGTTCAAGTGGTTTTAGGGCTAAGAACTTTTTTAAGACCCTCGAAGTTTTAACTGATGGCACTGGGAATGCTAATTTAGTAGCAGGAGGTATGGCACAAGGTATAGAAGGTCGACCATTCTTTGGAACTTTTACTCATATTAATGAAAATTTAAATATAATTGGAGTAGATTCCCCGGGATCAGTAGCAGGAAAAGGTGATAATGAAGCATATGCGGTTTATTATGATCCAGCAACACCACTTGATACTAATAATTTAAATAGCATATATACCACAGATGCACAACAAATATCACCCAATCAAGCTATAATATCTGGAGTTAAAATGGCATCTAGAGGAGAATTTTCAGGTGATAATTATATGGGTTTATATACAAATACTATGCAAGGTCACCTGCAAGGGAATGGTATTGTGAGATTGGTTAAATTAGATCCAACAAAACCAACATTGGCTCAATTAAATGTACCTCAACTCTACCAGTCAAATACTTCCATCACAGGAACAACAGAATCAGGTGTAAAGGTAACAGTATTAGTAGAATATGACCAGTCTGGAACTCATCTGGAAAATTTTTACACTGGTGTATCAGATCCTACCGGCAAATTTTCAATTCCGGTAACAAGCCTTCCTCTTGGAGCGACAGTAACTATTCTTGGAGAACATGGAGTATTGGGAGTAAGCCCAGAAACTGTATTGACAGTACTGGATGATATACCGCCACAAAAGCCAACAGTAAACCAGCCGGTTTATTCATCTGCAACTTCTATAACAGGAACAGGGGAAAATGGATCTACCATAACAGTAAAAAGATTAGAAGCCGGAGGAACGTATACTGTTATTGGGACTGGAATCTGCGATCCAAATACTGGGGCGTTTTCTGTACCTATACCAAATCAAACAAATGGTACCCAAATTTATGTAACTGCAAATGATAAAACTTCAGTGATAGATAAAACTACAATTTTTCCTAGGACAAATCCACCAAATTACTATACAACATCACCATATTATTATTCTGTAAACCCAAAGAATACAGGACTTGGAAATGAAAGCGATGCTGTAATAATTATAATTGGAGGAACGCTCAATGTGACTTTAGATCCAAATGGAGGATCAGTAACACCGACATCAATGACCGTCTCCTATGGCTCACCTTATGGAGATATACCAACGCCAACAAGGACAGGATATACTTTTAATGGATGGTTTAGTGCCAGAACCGGTGGAAATTCTATTACTGCCACAACATTAGTAACTAGTACAGCGGATCACAGCATCTATGCTCAATGGACTCCTATTAGCAATATTCAGGTCACTTTCGATTCCAATGGAGGGAGTGCGGTTGCTCCTATAACAGTGACTTATGATGCGCCTTATGGAAGTCTTTCAACACCAACAAAAACAGGCTTTAAATTTACAGGATGGACTGATGCTAAAACAGGTGGAAACTCTGTAACAGCTACATCCATTGTAAAGAATGCAGCAGATCATACATTATATGCTCAGTGGACTGAATCTACTAATATATTAGTTACATTTAATCCAAATGGGGGAAACTCTGTATCGCCATCTTCAATAATTGTGACATTTAACCATCAATATGGAGAAAGTGGAGCACTTCCAACACCGACGAGAACCGGTTACACATTTGTAAAGTGGACTGATGCACAGACAGGAGGAAATGAAATAAATTCAGCATCATTAGTGACAAATGCATCTGATCACACATTGTATGCCCAGTGGCAAGCAATAACGGGCATTGTTGTAACCTTTAATCCAAATGGAGGAGATCCTTTGTCTACAACAAGTACTACTGTAACTTTTGATAGCCCATATGGAACTCTTCAAGTACCCACGAGAGCAGGTTATGACTTTAATGGATGGACAGATGCTTCAGTAGGAGGAAATCCTATCACTGAAACGACCATTGTAAAAAATCCTGCAAATCATACCATCTACGCACAATGGGCAGCAAGAACCAATATTTTGGTTACATTTAATACTAATGGTGGAGATGCTTTAACATCACCTTCAAAATTAGTGACTTTTCGCAGCAATTATGGAACTCTGCCAACACCAACACAGTCAGGGTATAAATTTAATGGATGGTTCACTGAATTGGAAGGTGGAACTATAGTCACTCAAAGCACTATGGTGACAAATCCAGATGACCATACATTGTATGCTCAATGGACATTGCTTGCTAATATCGTAGTCACATTTGACGCAAATACTGGGGACTCGGTGTCACAAGCTACTAAAAACGTAGCCTATTTAAGTCCATATGGAACCCTTCCAACAGCGACAAAAGCAGGTTATACCTTTTTAGGATGGACAAATGCTCAAACAGGAGGAACTCCTATAACATCAACATCTCTAGTAGCGACTACTGCAAATCATACACTTTATGCACAATGGGTGTCTTCAGGGAATAATATAACAGTGACGTTTGATCCAAATGGAGGAGACCCAATAGCATCAAATACTAAACAGGTGACATATTTGAATCCTTATGGAGTATTGCCAACAGCGACAAAAGCAGGGTTTAAATTTGTAGGATGGACTGATGCAGCAACTGGTGGAAATCCTATCACTGAAGGAACCCCAGTAGGAATAAATGCAAACCATACGCTATATGCCCAATGGACTACCGCAGGAGGAAACATTACAGTAACATTTGATCCAAATGAAGGAATTCTAACCGGTCAGACTACAATGCAGGTAACATTTGCAAATCCATATGGATTGATGCCAACACCAACAAGAGCAGGTTATAATTTTGTTTCCTGGGCTGATGCAAAGGTGAATGGAAATCCAATAACAAGCACTACCTTAGTAGGGATAAATTCAAACCATACACTATATGCACAATGGACACCTCAAGGAGGTAATATAACTGTAACATTTGATCCAAACAGAGGAGACCCACTTGTAACTAATACTAAACAAGTGACATTTGCAAATCCATATGGAATAATGCCAACACCCACAAGGACAGGATATAGTTTCGTGGGATGGACAGATGCGAGAACGGGTGGAAATGGAATCACGGAGTTAACATTGGTTGCAATTAATGCAAATCATACATTATATGCACAGTGGAAACCAAATGGAGGAGATATAACAGTAACCTTTGACCCAAATGGAGGAGTAGTAACGCCGACTACAATGCAGGTAACATTTGCAAATCCATATGGAATATTGCCGACACCGACAAAGTCAGGATTTAGCTTCGTTGGATGGACAGATGCACCAATCGGAGGTAACCCAATAACGGTAGTGCCGACGACACTGGTTGCAATAAATGTGGATCATACGTTATATGCACAATGGAAACCTTTAGGTGGTAATATAACAGTAACATTTGACCCAAATGGAGGAGATGCGGTATCACCTGCTACAATACAAGTAACATTTGCAAATCCTTATGGACTATTGCCAACAGCAACAAGAACAGGATTTACATTTATAGGATGGACAGATGCAAACGTCGGTGGAACTCCTATAGTAACACCTGGAACTTTAGTTGCGCATAGCACAGATCATACATTATATGCACAATGGAAACCAAATGGTGGAAATTTAACAGTAACATTTGATTCAAATGGAGGAGAAACAGTAGTACCAGCTTCAATGCCAGTAACATTTGCAAATCCATATGGTATATTGCCAACACCGATTAAAGCAGGTTTCACTTTTGTAGGATGGACAGATGCTCCAAGCGGTGGGAATCCTATATTGCCAACAAGCCCGGTAGCTATAAATGCTGACCATACGATTTATGCTCAATGGACACCAAGAGATGGTGGTACAATAACCGTTACTTTTGATCCAAATGGGGGACTTCCATTATTAATTTCAACGACAAAAGTGAGTTTCGCAAATCCATATGGATTGATGCCGACACCTTTGTGGCAAGGATATCTATTTACAGGGTGGTATACTTCAAAAACAGGTGGAAATTTAGTAACACCGTTAACATTGGTATCAACAAATACTGACCATACATTATATGCACAATGGGAACCGGAAGTGAATAATAATACAACAAGTAATACAACAAGTGCAGGTAACACAACAATAGTAGGTAACACAACAATCGCAGGTAACACAACAGGCGCAGGCAACACAACAATAGCAGGCAACACAACAAACGCAGGCAACACAACAATCGCAGGTAACACAACAATCGCAGGCAACACAACAAGTGCAGGTAACACAACAATCGCAGGTAACACAACAATCGCAGGCAACACAACAATAGCAGGCAACACAACAATCGCAGGTAACACAACAATCCCAGGTAACACAACAATCGCAGGTAACACAACAAGTGCTGGTAACACAACAATTGCAGGCAACACAACAATCGCAGGTAACACAACAATAGCAGGTAACACAACAATCGCAGGTAACACAACAATAGCAGGTAACACAACAATCACAGGAAATACCACAATTGCAGGCAACACAACAATAGCAGGTAACACAACAATAGCAGGGAACACAACAAACGCAGGTAACACAACAATCGCAGGCAACACCACAATTGCAGGCAACACAACAAACGCAGGTAACACAACAATTGCAGGTAACACAACAATCGTAGGCAACACAACAAGTGCTGGTAACACAACAATCGCAGGCAATACCACAATCGCAGGCAACACAACAATCGCAGGCAACACAACAATCGCAGGTAACACAACAATCGCAGGTAATACAACAAGCATAGGTAATACAACAATCGCAGGCAACACTACAAGAAATACCACAAGTAATACCACAAGCAACCCAAATCTACCAAAAGTACCAACTGTTACACCTATTTTGTCAAGTGATACTGCAATAACGGGAACAGGAGAACCAGGAGATAAAGTAATAGTGACCTTCCCTAATGGCTCTACACAAGAAACGGCAGTGGGAACAGATGGAACATGGTCAATACCACTACCACAAGGGACAACATTAAGACCTGGGGATACGATAAAAGCTGTTCAAGAGGATAACAATGGAAACAGAAGTCCAGAAGTGACATCTACAGTACTAGATCCAGCTTATACATTAGTAGATATAACTAATGATGTTGTGATCTACGGTAAAGGATTCACTATAAACGTAAGTGAAGTAGCTGGACTGAATATTCAAAGTGTTAAAACGAAGTCTGAAGCAAAAGCATGGAGAATAAGCGATGGATTAGATTTGACTCCAATATTAACAGTGGATAAAAGTA
>WQUF01000197.1 GCA_009785875.1 Oscillospiraceae bacterium
AAAAAATTCCTGCGCAATTGGATAAAGAGTTCTAATATAAAGAATGGAGAAATAAAAACTTCTAATTCTTATTTAATTTATACAGATTTAATAACGAATATTGATGAAGAAATTGAATTGAAAGTGCATTTAGAAAAGTATAGAAATGATTTGGAAAAGAGAAGGGAATGCAAAAATGGAATAAGAAGATGGTTTCATCTACAATGGGGTAGGGATGAAAAGCTTTTTTTAAATGAAAAATTGGTGTTTCCTTTTAAAAATAATTATAATGATTTCGCTTACGATAAGGGGAACTTTTTTAGTGCCGATGTGTATGGGCTTATTTTAAGAGAGAGCTCTATTTATACTTATGAGGAGTTAAAATTTTTATTGAATTCCAAGGTATATGACTTTTATTTTAAATGCTTTGGCAAAAAGCTTGGAAAAGATCTGTATGAATATTATCCTTATTCTGTTATGGAGATGAAAATACCAGATAAACCTTTAAAATCTATCCATGAGATAAATGATTATTTTAATTTTGATGATGATGAAATCAAATATATAGAGAAAAGATACTCGAGGCTTTGAGTATCTTTATTTATTATGGATTAAATTTTAGTTACAATCCCCAAGCTCCCATTTACCATAACTCTATCCCCAGTCTTTAGAAGAGTGGTACCATTTCCACATCCAACTACTGCAGGAATTCCAAGTTCTCTTGCTACAATGGCTGCATGAGATAGTGGAGCTCCTATATCTGTGACGATAGCACTCGCCTTTGGAAACATCGGAGTCCAGCCAATATTCGTTAAAGAAGTCACGAGTATTTCGCCTTTTTTAAAATCATTTGCCTCTTCAAAATTGTGAAGCACGTGAACAACTCCAGTGACATTTCCAGGTGCTCCTGCAAGACCTTTAATGATGTTGTCATCGCTATAAGAAGGTTCAGCATTTATATCAAAATAATCCTGTCGCCTATCTTTAGAGTTTATCCATTCATCAGGATTAAATCTACCCCTTATAAATTGAGGGAATATAGGGTATTTTTGATACCTTTCAAAATTTTCTTTTCTCTTTGAAATGTTTTTAAGAAAGCTTGTATCTCCCTTTAACAATTTAGATATTTCAAAGCCGTATACCATAAATATATCATCATTTATATTGCACACTTTTCCAATTTTAAGGAGCAATTGTCTCATAGCTCTAAACACTTTTATAAATTCATTTCTCAAGGATTCTCTCGTGTTTGCGTCATTTGAAATAGTTTCAAGTTTTTTATTGAGCCATTTTTCTTTATTTGGGTATTTATTTATAAATTCTCTCTTAGTCTTCTCAAATACTTCTTTTTGATTTTTTAAAAGAGCTTGAGGAACTAAGGCAGATTCTTTAAACTCTTTAATTTGATTTTCGATGTAATTTGGATCGTCTCCAGGATATTCATAGTAAACTTCAAATTCGTGGGGGCTTCTGTGTCCATATTTTTCTGAATATTCTTCCTTTGTCATTTTACCATTTATCACATCTTCTATGCACAAAAGTGGCTTCATGCTTGAAAGAGACCCAGAGGAACCACTAAAGTTTGAGCATAATAAATTCCCTTTTTCTTCTCCTACCATAGAAACGAGCTTTTTTCTAAACCCGATAAGTGTTGCGCTACCGGCTCCACCAAACCAAATATACCAAAGTTTTGATAGATAAGGGCGAAGGTTTTTATCCCATAATTCTAAAAGTTCATCCTTAGAGTCAGCATTATCGATAGATTTTAATATTTCTTTATACCAGGTTGATGTATGCTCTAAATAATAAGCTTTATTTTTTTTAGAATCCTGCATGCGCTTTATGCTCTGTTTTGACCGTGAAATCATTTCCTTTAAAAGAGGGAAAAATTTAAAAGGATAAATCGGAACTTTGATATTTTTAGGAACAAATCCAAAGGCATCGCTCATTAAATTTTCTGTGTTTTTGATATTGTATCCAAATTTCCCTAGTGCTGAATATATAACGCTTATATTAGTGTAACATCTACCGCATATATTGCCGAACATAAAATATCCAGGAACCTTTTGGCATTCAAGATCCATCTCGTGTAAAATGCTGAAAGTAAATGGACTCATCACATCAGGAACTGCCTCACTCACATTATTACTCGTCCATAGAGCATCGGTGTCTAAACTTTGATTTACTTCGTAAGTATCGTAGTTTATTGTCTGAAGAGTGGTAATAGGTCTCGCTTGTAAAATATATAAATTCTCATCGTAAACAGCCCATTCTATATCCTCCATAGAATTAAAGATATTCTCTATTTTTAAGACTGTTTTATACATCGCCTTTGAAAATGGTGCAAAGCTTTTTTCTCCAACATATTTTCCATTTAATCTGGATATTTTAAATTCGTAAGCATTGTAATCTCCAGAAACAAGTTGCTCTCCTGTTCCATATACAAAATTGCCCACTATATTTAAATGACTTCCTGTAATAGGATCGCAGGAAAAGGTAACGCCAGACATTGCAGCTTTTATCAAAATTTGTACCACGACAGCGATTTTGTGATCATCTTCTAATCCATGTGCTTTGCTATATTCTGCCACTCTAATCGATTTTGTAGAACTTGCAACTTTTTTTACAGCATCGATTACATCTTTTTTATCTACATCTAAGATCGTCTCAAATTCTCCTGCAAAAGAAGTGGTAGCAGTATCTTCGCTTAACGCTGATGACCTGACAGCGAGTTTTACATCAGGTAATTTCGATAATTTATCTTCTATAGATTTTATCGCATCTGCTTTTAATTTATTATCATTAAAAGCAGTGGATAAGATCACAAATCCATCAGGAACATTTATTCCAAGTTTCTTCATCTTGCAAAGAGAGGCACCTTTTCCTCCTGCATATTTTAAAATTTCCTCGTTTGTTTCATCAAAAAGGTAAACAAAATCCATTTTCTCACTCCTTATAATTATCTCTTTCCTCTTAAGAAAACTCTTCTCTATATTTAAACAGCATTTCTGAATAACGAGAATCGAAATGAACAGAAATTATATCTTCATAATATACAACAGTCGGTTCCTTTTTCCATCTACCCAATGGATCTATTTCAAATATATTCATATCATTATCTTGTGTAGATTCAATTTTCCCAATTATAAGCCCATCGTATTTAGGATCATCTTTAAATTTTTCTGAAATATTTATCAAGTTTACTTTAGTTGAAATATATCTAAGGAAAGTTTTCCAATTATTTACTGCGATATTTTCATATGAATTTTTTATTGCAATATTTTCACCTATCAATATTTTATCATGATATTTTTCTATTTCTCCATGGCATACTTTAACTATGTCTTTCATTCTTATTACCATATAACCATCCTGTTCAAAATCATATAAATATTTTAAAGCTAACAATTTTGTGCTCATAGCTATAGGTATTCCATATAATTCGTTTTTATCGATGTTTTTTTTTCTAGTTATGGTTAAATTGCTGTTACTTTTCATGCAATGTTCAATTATATTTTTTATATCATGTTTATTAATCATCATTTTTCAAAACAGCCATAAACGCTTCCTGTGGAAGTTCAACGCTTCCAAATTGTCTCATCTTCTTCTTGCCTTCTTTTTGTTTTTCAAGAAGCTTCTTCTTTCTAGATATATCTCCACCATAGCATTTTGCGAGGACATCTTTTCTCATAGCTTTAACTGTCTCCCTTGCAATTATCTTACCTCCAATGGCAGCTTGTATGGGGATTTCAAACATATGCCTTGGAATTATATCCTTTAATTTTTCTGCGATACCTCTTCCCTTTACATAGCTTTTCTCTTCAGGGACTATCATGGAAAGAGCATCGATGATATCTCCATTTAAAAGTATATCCAATTTTATCAGTTTAGATTCTGAATACCCTTTAAGTTCATAGTCTAAAGATGCATATCCTTTAGTCCTGGATTTTAAGTTATCAAAATAATCGTAGATGATCTCATTTAATGGAATATCGTATTTTAATATTACCCTGGTCTCTTCGATATATTGCATATCTTTAAATATTCCACGCCTGTTTTGGGATAAATCCATAATCGCTCCAACATACTCCGAAGGCGTTATTATAGAAGCTTCAACGATTGGCTCTTCACACTTAGTTATTAGTGTTGGATCGGGAAAATTCGTAGGGTTAGTTATTTCCAGGATTGTACCATCATTTTTATATATCTTGTAAATAACTGAAGGAGCTGTGGATATAAGCTCTAAATTAAACTCCCTATCTAATCTTTCCATTACTATTTCCATATGCAATAGACCTAAAAACCCGCATCTAAACCCAAAACCTAAAGCTTGAGACGTTTCTGGTTCATATAAAAGCGCAGCATCGTTTAATTGAAGTTTTTCCAGGGCATCTTTTAAATTTCCATAATCAGCACCATCAACTGTATAAATTCCAGAAAAAACCATAGGTATAGCAGGTCTATAACCTGGAAGAGCGGTCTCTGTAGGATTTTGTGCTGACGTTATAGTATCACCAACTCTGGCATCTTTTATATTCTTTATTGAAGCTGTGATGTATCCAACTTCTCCAGTATATAGAGCATCTTTAGGAGTAAAGCCAGGGGAAAAAACTCCAAGCTCTGTGGCTTCATACACCTTTCCAGAGTTCATGAATTTTATCCTGTCTCCTTGTTTAACTTCTCCATCAACTAATCTTACATAGCATACAACGCCTTTGTATGTATCGTAATAAGAATCAAATACCAATGCTTTAAGAGGTGCATTCTCATTTCCATTTGGTGGTGGAATATGATCGACTATGCATTCAAGCACATCTTTAATATTTTCTCCGGTTTTTGCTGAAATTAGAGGAGCAAAACTCGCATCTAATCCTATTATATCTTCGATTTCCCTGATTGCTTCTTCTGGCCTTGCGCTGGGTAGATCTATTTTATTTATCACAGGGACAACTTCAAGGTTATTATCTGTAGCTAAGTAGCAGTTAGCTAAGGTTTGAGCCTGTATCCCCTGAGTTGCATCAACAACTAAAAGAGCACCTTCGCAGGCTGCAAGGCTCCTTGAGACTTCGTAATTAAAATCTACATGTCCAGGGGTATCTATTAAATTTAATATATATTCTTCCCCATTATCTCGCTTATAAATAAGCCTAACAGCTTGAGCTTTTATGGTAATGCCTCTTTCTCTTTCAAGATCCATATTATCTAAAATTTGATCTTCCATATCCCTTTTTGAAAGCGTACCAGTGGATTCAATGAGCCTATCTGCTAATGTCGATTTACCGTGATCTATGTGAGCTACTATAGAAAAATTTCTAATAAAGCTTTGATGTGATTTGGACATAAGGATTCCTTAACCTCCAATT
>WQUF01000198.1 GCA_009785875.1 Oscillospiraceae bacterium
CCTTTGCAATAGCTTTTTCAGCTATCTCAGCTAGTACATCCTCAGTAAATTCCAATTGAACATTGTCAAGCTCAAATATTTTTTTATACTGAGAAACAAGGGCATTTTTTGGTTTAGTAAGTATATTTATTAAAGCCTGTTTATCAAGAGAATTAAGTGTAACAATAACAGGCAATCTACCTACAAATTCTGGTATAAGTCCATATTTTAATAAATCCTCTGGCTGAATTTCTTTTAAATACATTCCAATATTTTTTTCTTTCTTTGATTCAATAGGGGCTCCAAAACCTATTGAAGAATTTCTTGTTCTCTTTTCAATTATTTTCTCAATTCCATCAAATGCACCGCCACAAATAAATAAAATATTGACTGTGTTTATCTGAATGAATTCCTGATGTGGATGTTTCCTCCCACCTTGTGGAGGAACAGATGCTACTGTACCTTCTAAAATTTTTAATAGAGCTTGTTGCACACCTTCACCAGATACATCTCGTGTAATTGATGGGTTCTCAGACTTTCTTGCAATTTTATCTATTTCATCTATATATATTATGCCTTTTTCAGCTTTCTCAATATCATAATCTGCATTTTGTATTAATCTAAGTAAAATATTTTCAACATCCTCACCTACATAACCAGCCTCCGTTAATGTAGTGGCATCTGCAATGGCAAATGGAACATTTAAAAATTTAGCTAATGTTTGAGCCAAAAAAGTTTTCCCACACCCTGTTGGTCCCATGATTAGTATATTGCTCTTTTGAAGTTCAACATCATCATCAACAGTATAATTAATCCTCTTATAATGATTATAAACTGCCACAGCTAAGGATTTTTTTGCTTCATCTTGATCTATCACATATTGATCTAGATAATTTTTAATTTCTTGTGGCTTAGGTAAACTATCCATATCAGATGTATATTCTTCAACAAATTCCTCATTTATTATTTCTGAACATAAGTCCACACATTCATCACATATATACACACCAGGTCCAGCAATAATTCTCCTTACATTTTCCTGCATTTTACCACAAAATGAACATTTCACCTGTTTTCTATCATCACTCTTTGCCATTTCATCACCTCTATATTATTATTTTTTCTTTTTAGACATCATTATTTGATCAATTAAACCATAATTCATAGCTTCTTGAGCAGACATGAAATAATCTCTCTCAACGTCTTTTTCAATAGTTTCAAGCTTTTGACCAGTTCTTTCACTTAGAATTCTATTTAAATTATTTTTAGTTTTTATCATTCTTTCAGCATGAATCCCTATATCGGTAACTTGACCTTGAAACCCACCTAAAGGTTGATGTATCATGATTTCACTGTTTGGTAGTGCAAATCTTTTACCTTTTGTACCCGCAGCCAGTAAGAACGCACCCATAGATGCAGCTAGCCCTAAACAAATTGTAACCACATCAGGTTTAATATATTGCATAGTATCAAATATTGCCATTCCAGCGTTTATTGATCCACCAGGGCTATTTATATATAAATTGATGTCCTTATCTGGATCCTCTGCCTCTAAAAACAATAGTTGGGCAACTATAAGGCTTTGCGTGACATCATTTATTTCATCGCATAACATCACAATTCTATCTTTAAGTAATCTGGAAAATATATCATAGGATCTTTCTCCTCTATTTGTTTGCTCAATAACCATTGGCACTAAACTCATTACACTACCTCCAAAATAGTTTATATATTATATTATATCATATTGACACGTCATTAAACATTACAATAATATTACAAAATATTAAAGTCAGAAATTATATTTACCTAAAAAAGCTTAATAAATCTGACAAAATACAATATTATTTAATTTAAAGGGTTATTTTCCTTCATTAAAAGATCCATAGCTTTGCTTCTCTTAACATTGCTTATAATGCTTTCTCTTTGAGATTTTAATAGAGAACTAGCATATTTTTGAGTATCATTTGGCGAATAAGTTTTTGCTATTTCGCTAGCTTTTTCACTAATTTCATCTTCTAAGGCTACTATATTTTCTACTTCAGAAATTTTATCCAAGATTAAAGATAGCTTGATTTTATTTATTGCTGATTCTCTCATATTATTTCTCATTTTTTCTTGTGTTATTCCTGTATAAACTAAATATCTACTTAAATTTAGTCCTTGTTGTTTTAAACTTGATTCAAGATCATTTACCATAGAATCAATTTCCCTATTAATCATAATTTCAGGGACATCAATTATTGAATTATTCAACACTTCTTCTAATATTTTATCTTCAGTTTCTCTTCTTTCGCGCTTAGAATTTTCATTTTCTAATTTCTTCCTAATGCTTTGCTTTAGTTCTTCTAGCGTATCAAATTCAGAAACATCTTTTGCAAATTCATCATCAAGATCAGGAAAGATCTTTATTTTTATGTCATTTAATGTGACTACAAATTTCACTTGTCTACCATCTAGTTCTTCTTTTTTGTAATTCTTGGGGAAAGTAACAAATACATCTTTAGTCTCCCCTATCTTCATCCCTATAAGCTGCTCTTCAAAACCATCCACAAACGTTTTTGAACCAATTTCTAATGAATAATCTTTACCTTCTTCCCCATTAATTGGTATGTTATTAATATATGCTTTATAGTCAATAATTGCTACATCTTTCTGCTCTAATTCAGAATCAGATCCCTTGCTTTCAAGTATAATATTTTTTTCAACCATATTATCTATTTCTTTATCGATTTCTTCATCCTTAACAGGATATTTAATAGGTTCCAATTTTAGATCTTTATATTGTCCTAATATAACTTCTGGCTGTACAGTAACTAAAGCATTATATTCCAGCCCTTTTCCATCACCAACACTAATCAATTCAATTTTAGGATTATCCACTGGTTTTATAGAATTTTCTTTAATCACTTCTTGAAACGTATCATCAACACAAATTTGTGCAGCATCATCATAAAAAACACTTTCTCCATACATTTTCTTTATTAAATTAAGTGGTGCTTTACCTTTTCTAAAACCTTGTATATTAAAACTTGAAGCATTTTTCTTATATGATTTTAATATAGCATTTTGAAATATCTCATCTTCTACATTTACTCTAATCTTTACCTCATTTTTATTAGTTCTTTCAATACTTGCATTCATTTAAATTCCTCCTTTTCACACTAATAAAAAACATTATATATCAAAACATGATATATGGCAACAATATAAAAATATTATCATATTATCTAGGGACTATAGAATTATCTGCCTTTAAATAATAATTTTTACCAGAATCAGTTATTTTTAATCCAATTTCATCTAAATCCAGAATTTCTATATTTCCTGGTGGTAGATCAAACATACATTTATGTACATCTGTAGTTATATCATAAATCCATAAATATAAATTCAAATTATTCGCAATAAAATATGGTAATCTACTTCTATATGCAATTTCATCTTCAGTTAAAAATTTCGCCATATCGTGCCATAAATAATTATTATTAAATCTTGCCAATTGATCTGATTTATAGTATTTATCGCTTGATCCTCCAGTAGCAATATAAACCGTCTTAGTAATATTTTTATAGGTATTGTTATTAAACATTATGTACATATCCTGATTTGTTTTATCAATTATACAAACTCTCTTTTTAGATGGGCTTAGTGTTATATAATCAGCATCATCACTTTTTCCTGTAAATAATATCTGGTTATTTTTTTCTTCGTAATATATTTTAATGTCCCTTCCTGAAGCAAGCTTAAGCGTATAATATTGAACAACCTCTACTGGTTTTATTTGTGCTTGGGAGGTTTGATCAGTTGTACTTTGTATTATATTCTCACTTTTGTTAATCTGTGATTGGGTATCATTAGTATCATTAGTTTGTTCATTAGAAGTATTCAAAGTATTTTCAGTAGCAGTACTTTGGCTTTCAGGAGCTACAACACCAACATAATTTTGATTTATCCAAAAGAAAAGTTTATTTATTTTATCATTAAAGATAGCAAATATAGTTAAAATAACGCATATAACTAATATTACTACTAATGTATTCCTTCTACGTATTCTTTTAACTGTTTCATGATATTTGCTACTAAATATACTAGGTTTTTTCAACTTGCTACCTCCTTCTAAAGCTATAATATTATTATAAAATATGTTTTCAATTAATTATACATTATAAATGAAAATATTTAATATTTTTTAATAAAAAACATCATTAATAAACAAATTTGTATGCTAAGCCTTTGATTATCATATTTCCATATATCAAATATTATTATATCTCTTATAAAAATATCGGTAAATACAATTATACTTTTTAACAGATATAAACTAAATTTGTATTAACATTGACAATAAGATCATGTCATCTTATAATTAATATAATAAACTACCAAAGGAGGATATATCTATGAATAAAAAAGTTTTCAAATTCCTTTTGGCTATATTTATTTTCACTTTATTTTCACTAAATATTGTGTATGGAGATAATTTCGATTTAGAAAAAAATATTATAATATATAGTTTAAACAATTTCTTTACTGATTATTATAGTTGTTTAACAAATCTAGAAATAAAAGATTTGTCTTCATATTTTAGCAACACAACTTCTGAAGAAAAAAGCAACTATCAGCTCAATTATGAAGCTTTAAGGCTTGAAATAAACATTTTGAAAGCTAATAATGAATTATCAAACACATATACAAGATCAAATTATTCATTTTCTAACAATATCAAAAACATACAATTTGATAGCAATTTCGCTACAATATCATTAACACAAGAAGTAAATGTAACTGACCCATTAAGCTTAAAAATAAACACGATATATAAGGAATTTGTTATAAAACTTAAAAAAAATTATAATCAATATCAATATGTAATAAGTACGATTGACTCAAATTCTTATTATGTAGGTCTTTTAAAGAATATTACACCTAAAGATGGTGACTATAAAGAATCAGCTGATCTTTATTTTAATGAAACAAAAAACTTAATGGCAAAAAATAATCCTTCAAAAAAATCTGAAGAAGGTAATCCATTTTCTTTAAAAAACATATTATCAAAAATATTTTCTAATTAAGAATGAAATAAAAAGAAGGTTAATCACCATAGTTATGATGTTAACCCTCTATTTTTCTTTCCTCAATTATTAATAATGTATACAAGCAATTAAATTAAACTCCGCAGAAAGGATTCGAACCTTCAACCTATCGGTTAACAGCCGAGCGCTCCACCGTTGAGCTACTGCGGATCATTCACACCTGGCAAAGACCTAATTTCCCACAAGGCTGCCCTTGCAGTATCTTCAGCACTATAAAGCTTAACTTCCGTGTTCGGGATGGTTACGGGTGTTCCCTTT
>WQUF01000199.1 GCA_009785875.1 Oscillospiraceae bacterium
ACTGAAATTAAGCCACAGCATTGGGGTGGTAAAGAGTGCGATGTTACTACAATAGATGGAAGTTTAATGAGGTTTTTTGAATTGGATTAGTCTGTAAAGAAAGATTGTGGTAATTAGAGTGAATGCAGAGAAAGGTCTAAAAATGAGTTGGTTTTTTTACATCTCTTCATGGTATAATTATTTATGTACCTAATAGTACATTGAGGAGGAATTATATGAAAATCGGTATTGGTACTTATTCATTCGGTGGAATTGAAAGTTTTCTCGGTCTTGGTCCTACACTCCTTGAAAAATTTAAAATGATTAAGGATTTAGGCTTTGACACTGTTGAACTGTTGCCCATTGATCTCTCTAATGATGTTTTGGATATCAAAAAATGGTTAAACGAAACGGGTCTTGAGGTAGTCTCCATTCATGCTGAGCCTTCAGTGGAAATAGTCAAAAAAATAGCTGCTATTGGTGGTAAAGCGGTTATTTGGGCCGGAACACCATTTTGCAATAAAGCAGAAGCTATTGAAGTTGCGAATAAATTAGACGAAATGGCCACAATGGCGGAACCTTATGGGATAAAAATCGGATATCATAACCACAACCAGGAATTTTATTTCGACGAAGGTAAGTCTTTACTTGAACACCTTCTCGATAACAGTACTAAATGTTTCTCACAATTAGATTGTGGTTGGGCTATGTATGGTGGCATGTATCCGCCTTATTTCATCCGCAAATACAGAAACCGAATTATCTCAATCCATGTAAAGGAGAATAACAAGGTTTTAGGTCCTGGTGGGGTTCCAGCATCACGTCACGACAAAAGAGAAAACCCATCAGCAGTTTTTGCAAATGTGAAAGAATTACCTATAGAAGAACGTCAAAGGATATTTGATGGCTTCAAGGAAAGGATGAAGACAGGTAACGGAGCAAATTCAAGAGATATGAATGTCCAATGTAAAATGGGTGCTCCTGAATCAAACATCGACTGGAAAGAAATAAAAAAAGCTCTTGACGAGCAGAACTTTAAAGCGTTTTGGATAGTTGAACGTGAGGGATTTTATGATGAAAATAACAAATGCCTTGCAGATGATTGTAAGTGGTTAATGGAGAATATCGTTAATTAACTAAAAATGTATTGGTTTTATTAATGTTTCCAATTCGTGACGCACTGCGTCACGAATCGAAAACATCATGGTGATTAGGTAGTCTGTTAGAAATTATGTTATGCTTGGCGGAGGTTATTGGAACGAATTAGTGGTATGTTCCAAGGAAAAAGGATATATTTGCATGGATGCTGACTGTGAATATACACCTGGGGCGAGATTTTATTTTGATACATTAAAATTAATTCAAGCTGGTTTACTCGTCCGTGATGGTATGCATTATAAGGTAAAAGATGAATTATCTTTATCGAATATGCTGTTCTGTGCGACAATAAACAATGTTTCTATAGTAGGGAAAATAACACCAAGAGCTTTTTCTTCTGCCTCTGATGAAGCTTTTAAAAAAATACGAGTTAACATCAGCAGCTAGAAAAATCTGTAAAGCAACATGCTAATAAGCTTGAAATTCAGTACACGAAAATGATTCATCAAAGTCAACTTCTGATATTCCGCAAAAAGGTATAACAGGTTGAAAAGCAAATCTTCGTATGACGATGCCATGCGTTACTACAATGATTTTTTTATATCTGCTATAACGCAAAAGAGCTTTTTTCGCACGATTAAATACATCTTCAAGGTTTTCAAACTTTATCTCACTATTGTCGGAACATACTCCTTTATATTCTATACATAATTTTGTTGCTTTTATAGCTTCTTCCTTAGATGTATATTGAAAAGATAAATCCGGCATCCACTCGTGTAAACCCAGCTCGACTTTTATATCTAGTTGCCTGTTTTTAGATATAATAGCTGCTGTTTGCAAAGCTCGTGTGTATGGGGAAGAAATGATTATTTCAGCATCATTCAATTTACTATCAAAAGAAGCTTTTTCAGCAATTTGGATGCCATTTTCGGTAAGTCCAGCTAAGTCTATTCCATGCCCAATATATTTTCTCTCTTCAACAAATGAGTAATCAGGCTCGCTATGTCTCATAAATACTATTTTTTGCATGATATATTGACCTCCGTTAATATAAATACTCTTATATTTTAATTCATGTAATATCTATATGCAATAAAAGTGTAACATACAAGCGGAGATAAACAAGAAGCTCATTAATCAAAAGGTTAGTGAGCTCTTTAAATCTATTACTAGAGTTTTGAAAAATCAAATAATTGGTTCAAATCAATTTCAAGATCAGGAAATAAAGAAGGCTTTATTTTTGTTGTATATGAGTTTTTTTCTTCTTCCGTTAATTTATTATATTCAGCTTTATTCATTACAACTACATAATTTTCAAGTTTATATTTACCATTTACTAAAATGCGTTGTTCAATAGATTTATTTTTTATATCAACAATCCAATATTCTTTTACAGAAAACTTTTCATAAGCTAATAACTTATCTTCCTTATCTTCCTTATCTTTTTTAGCTGTTTTAGCCGATAAAACTTCAACAATTAATTCAGGAGCTCCATTATATCCTCTTTCAATAAATTTTGAGTTATCACATATAATTGATAAATCAGGCACCACATAATTTTCTTTATCTTCAGGATCCAAATAAACTTCTAGTCCTTCAGTATATACAGCACATTCTTTGTTAGTAGATTCAAAAAAAACATTAAATTTACGACTTAATCTTGATATGGTCTTTATATGAACAGACAGTCCAGGGAGCATATAGTAAACATTTCCTCCTATGACCTCTTTTGTATAACTATTTAAATCAATCATCTGTCAAATCTCCTTTTAATTTTATAAAACACCTCGTATAATATCCATCACATAATAAAAGTTTAACTCATATAATATCTATATGCAATTGTATTATTATCTGTGCTTTAAAATAAAGTGGAAATAATTAATTTAGGACTTGTTTTTTTACCCTCATAATGGTATAGTAACACTTAATGTTTGAATCTTTCTTTAATATCGGGGCATGGCTCAGCTTGGTAGAGTGCTGCGTTCGGGACGCAGAAGTCGCAGGTTCAAATCCTGTTGCCCCGACTAAATACCAACTTTTCGATTGAAGACTTTTCTTTTATAGAAAGTGGATGGTTGCCATGACAGAAACAAAGTTAAGCTATGATCAGCTATTGATCGAAAACGCTGCATTGCGAGAAGAAAATCGTATTTTACGTCAGCGTTTAGGTATGGAAGAAGTTGAATCATTGCAGTTAGAACCTAAACCAATGCCTAAAATTAATTCAGCAATTACTAAAAATAGCCCAACAGACGAAAAAATAGATTTGTTTATGTCGCTCTTTCGTGGAAGAGAGGATGTATACGCTAAACGATGGTACAGCGTTAAAAGCGAAAAGAGTGGATATTCGCCTGTTTGCTTAAATGAGTGGGATCGTTTACTTTGCGATAAGAAAAAATATAAATGCAACAGTTGTCCTAACCGTAATCTTGCTTCAATAGATAAAAATGCTATTTTCGAGCATCTTAGTGGTAAAAGCCAAACTGCTGCCGATGTTGTTGGTATATATCCTATGACAGAAGATGAATGCTCGTGGTTTTTGGCAATAGATTTTGACGATGACGATTGGCAGAAGGATATTATTGCTTTTTGTGATACTTGTGCTGAATTAGGATTAGTCACTGCTATGGAGCGTTCCCGTTCAGGAAATGGCGGACACGTTTGGTTTTTCTTTGAAGAGAAAATTCCTGCTGCGATTGCCCGAAAGTTTGCAAGTGTTCTTCTAACACAAGCAATGAGCCGATATCATGAGATTAAATTTAATTCTTATGATAGATTATTTCCTAATCAAGACACTATGCCAAGCGGTGGATTCGGCAATCTTATCGCTCTACCACTGCAAGGATTAGCACGTAAAAACGGTAATTCTCTGTTTGTGGATGAAAACTTCATTCCATATCTTGATCAATGGGCATTTTTATCGAGCATTCCTAAACTCAGCACCAGTACAGTTGAGGATTACATCAAGCAGTTATGCGGTAATTCCGAACTAGGAGTTCTTTCATCAGTTGAAAATGAAGATGAACAGAAGCCATGGGAAGAGGCAAAACCAAAGCAGGAACTTACGCTAATGGATTTCAGCAGTATAGTAAAAATCGTAAAAGCCAATATGTTGCATATTGATAAAGCAGGCATCTCTCAAAGAGCTTTAAATCGAATCAAGCGATTGGGAGCGTTTCGAAATCCAGATTTTTATAAAGCACAAGCTATGCGACTGCCAACTTACAACAAACCTAGAATTATCGATCTAGCGGAAGAAACTTCTCAATATCTCAGTATCCCACGAGGCTGCGAAGATGAGCTGTTGTCTTTGCTGAATTCTGCTGGTGCTAAATTTGATATTGAGGATAAGCGCAATTCAGGCATATCAGTAAAAGTTTCATTTAACGGTATGCTTCGACCAGAGCAAGAAATAGCGGCATCCGCTCTTTTAGAACACGAAAATGGAATTTTATCTGCAACGACTGCCTTTGGGAAAACAGTTGTGGGTTCTTATATTATATCGCAAAAGAAAGTTAATACTTTGATCCTCGTTCATACCAGTGCCTTGCTCGGTCAATGGAAAAAGTCGTTATCGCAGTTTTTAGCCATTGATGAAGTTTTACAGTCACAGCTCCAAAAACGCGGACGCAAAAAAGAGATTTCTGCTATCGGAGAGCTCAGCAGTGCTAAAAATACGCTTAATGGTAGAATTGACATCGCAATCATGCAATCACTTGTCAGTGGAGATGAAGTGAAAGAATTGGTTAAGGGTTACGGTCTGGTGATCGTGGACGAGTGCCATCATGTATCGGCGGTTAGCTTTGAAAAAATTCTCAAAACAGTGAACGCTAAGTATATATATGGATTGACTGCTACTCCAACTCGGCAAGACGGTCAGCATCCTATTATTTATATGCAATGTGGCAGCATTCGTTATCGGGTGGATGCGAAAGAGCAAGCTGAGAAGTCTGGATTTGAGAGATATGTCGTTCCTCGATTTACATCTTTTAAGAAACCAATAGGCATGGAAGATAAGGAATTCACCATAAATAAAATCTATGCTTCTATCGCCGAAAATGTCATGCGGAACAAATTGATTATAGCAGACATCTTGACCGCACTGAATAAAGGCAGAACTCCTATTGTGTTGACCCAGCGATCAGATCACGTAACACTGCTGGCTGATGCATTGGAGAAAAGCTTACCTAATGTTATTCGCTTAATCGGCAAAGCATCTGCAAAAGAAAAAAGAGAGGAACTGGATCGACTC
>WQUF01000200.1 GCA_009785875.1 Oscillospiraceae bacterium
TAAGGATAGAAAATATATAAAGAAGAAATTCAAAGTTTCATTAGACGAAAGCGACATGAAGATCTACAAATCAAATGGCACAGTAGATGAAGATTTGATGGAAAAGGTCTGTTCAGTAGATTATATGGAAATAATGAGAGCGTAAAGGATAGACAACTGAATAGGACCTTTAGGAGTGACTTTAGGACAAAATTCGATACCTGCGTTTCGACAGAGTTTTTTTCATCTTGTGCGGAGACATGGGAGACACTGGAGGTGCAGAAAGTTCGGCGAAATTTGGGAAAATATAAGAAATAAAATAGAAACTTTGAATAAAATAGAGAACGATTTATTTTGAAAATAGGAATATTTTTAAAATAATGTTTCTAAAAAAAGTAAAATTTATACTCAACTGATGTTAGAGATAAAGGTAGCTAACTAACATAGTTGCTACCTCTAAACAATATATTATGGCTTAACAGCTCTGGTCACAATATATTGAGATATATACTCCGCTAAAATTGAACCCTTATCTTTATCTTCATAAAGATCGGTGAGAATAAAACCAGCTTTCAATTGCCCCCCAATTTGTTCCTCCAAAGTATGGCTAAATTGTATTCCATCATCTCTTTCTGCAAGCTTATTCAAAAGGGCTTCATCCTTTAGTGGATTATATGGCAACTTATTCGTCAATACCAGGGGCTGCTTTTCCACATCGTCGAATAAAAAGTTTACACCATTATCCATACCAGCAAGGAGGATTCCACCATGCTTTAAAACCCTAAAACATTCGTTCCAAACGTGAAAAACGTCTTCCACATAGCAATTTGAAACAGGATGAAATATGATATCAAAAGCCTGGTCGAGGAATGGAAGTCTCTTGGTCATATCCCCTTTTACTATGTCTATATGATACCCTTCCCTGAGGCTCACCATCTTTTCGCTCTCAAGCTGCTTATCTGAATAATCAAAAACAGTTGCAATAGCACCGAGGCCTGCAAAAATCGGCATCTGCTGACCTCCGCCAGATGCAAGCCCTAAAATTTTCACATCTAAGAATTTAGAATTCTTTAAAAAGGGAAGAAACCAGCTCTTTGGAACAGGTTTAATTGGACTCAGAAGCATATCCCATTGTCCCCTCTTAGCATTTTCATATTCTTCATGAGAAATAGGAATCCCCCACTCCCATCCTCCTTCTACCCATTTATCGATTGTCTTTGCATTTATATCCGTGTAATCTTCATTCATCTTTAAACCTCAATTTTTTAACCTCAAGTAAATTATTTTGCAGTCATAAATTTCATCGACCTCGCCATATTTTGTAAACTATCTAAATCTTTACTAGAATTTGCATCTATAAATATATGATACTTATTTGTAGTAGTTTTACCAGTTTTAGGATTTTTATTTTGCACGGTAAGGAGAGTGTCTAAAAACACTTGAGAATTAGGATCCTCTACATCACTAAAAGTATATTGCCATTTTATCTTTTGCCCAAGTATAATGTCATCTTTAGTTGTAGCACCTTCAGAAGGTCCAGCATAGTCAGGGTTTTTACCAGAAAATATTCCCATATTGGACCAATATCCTCCAACCGGAACTACTTTTACAAAATTGTATATTTTATAATCCTTTTCTATATCTACAAAAGCAGCACATCCGCTCTGTACTGTTAATATAATATTATTATCGATGGTAACATTTCGTTTATTAACAGCTAAAGTCCTCGTTCCTCTTTTAATGCTTTTAATGATCTGTTCCGATATGCTATTGCAGTCTGACTTTTGTTTATACGCATTGCTATTTGCGTAAATATAAACTGATATTAAATTTCCATCCTGATTTTTTACAACAGCACCATATACAAATGTACCATCTTCAGTAGTAATTGTTTGCAGTGGTACAACTACAACCATTGGTAATCCATCTGCAATACAATTAGTTACTGAAAAAAGAGGATCACTTGCATTGTTATCCAGTAAGTAATTCACGTCTTTTACTAGATCGTTTTTAGAAAAGCAAAACAGTTCCCTTGCACATAAGATCAGCTCTTCAGAACCAGTTTTAAAAGATACACGAGTTTCTAATTCATTAGATAATAGTGGTCCTAAAATGTTGCTAGATGAGGTTGTAATAATTTTAGAACCCTCAGGCATAGAAATAGAAAGCCTACCACCAAGTAAAGAGTATGGCTTTGCAGATATTTTTGCACTATGAATACCTGCATTAGTCCCCTTTACAGAAGCTGCAAAAACGGTTGTGCTGCTTAATCCTAATGCAATCACCATTATGAAGATAAGTATTTTTCTCATAAATATTCCCCCTTATTTTTATCTATACTATAATAATTACTATTTCCATAATCATGACGTAATTCCTGCTTTTTATTAAAAAAAGTACTTAAAATATAGTAAAATCAATCTTTTTGTTCTACAAACATTCTGATACCGCTTACATCCATAACAGGAATTTTTTCAAAAATTTTTGCTTGTTACAAATATTTTTGTGCTATAATTATAAATAATAGTAAAAAATTAAAGGAGTGGTCGCATGAAATTTGAAAAGAAAATATTATTTACAGATAGCATAAATAAAACTGAAATAATATTAAAAGCTCTCGATGATTTTTCTATGTTTTCTGAAGATGATCTCATGAAGGATATTTTAAAAGAAGAATACTTTAAAACCATCATCGCCAAATTTGATTTCGATAATGAGGTTATGGAATATACCATCACATTGAATAACGAAGGAAAAATTTACTGTGCTGATATTTTAGAAGGTGATATTACAGATTATGGTTTTCATTTAAATAGAGATCTTTCCTATACATATGCACAAGAAAAAGAAGCTTGCACTACTTTATTTAAATTCGCATTAAATGGATACTATCTCGATAGCGAAGAAAAAGGGGAAAAGAATTTAGAATTTGAAAAATATGGCACATTGTCTGATATTAAAGTATTAAAGGATTATCTTACTGAAGAAATGTGCGAGAGCATCGATTCTCCTATTTTTATCCAAATAATAAAAAGTCTAAATGAAGATGCACTTACATCTCTATCATTAGAAAGCGATAAGGACATCGGACCATTTAAAATATCCTTTACTCCAAACCAAAAAGCCATGAATGAATTTAATTTTGAAGATTGCGATGATGGAATCTGCTATTATAAAAAGCCTAACAATTTAAGCAATTTATATGTTTTAATATTATATGACGAGTGCGATAAAATCAGATATCTCTTATTTAGAAAGGGATTACTGATGGGAAATTCTATTTAAATTATCTTTTAAAAATATATTATGTTAATTGACGAAATCTATATCCTGTGCTATTATCAAATAGATACTCTTTGCACTTTTAAGCTCCTTTTGGGAGAAAAAATAAAAAGTACAAACTGAGCAGGCTGTGAATTTTATGATTTAAAGCCGGGCTGTTTTATGCAGCAGCGGATGTATAACGGCATCTGTGGGACAGTTTTTTGTTTCATAGGTGTCTTTTTTTATAGATTTTCATATAATAAGAGTGCGATGAGTTAATTTTGAAAATAAAAAAATCTAGGAGGTACTTGATTTGGTCTTAGAAAACCCTAAATTTACAGGATTAACTGAGGATGAAGTAAAAGTTCTTCAAACAAAATATGGTAAAAATGAATTAATTGCTGAAAAAAAACAAAGCTTTTTTATAAAATTACTCCATATCATTTCAGAGCCCATGTTCCTTTTATTAATGGCTGCAGCAATTATCTTTTTTATACTTGGTGAACCTAGAGATGGCATCATCATGCTAGTCTTTGTTATTGGAATTATAACCATTGATGTTGTGCAGGAATGGAAAACAGATCAAACTTTAAATGCCCTTAAAGATCTTTCAGCACCTCACATAAAAGTCATACGTAATAATAAAGAGACGATCATTAAAAGCTCCGATCTAGTTCCAGGTGATTATATGATAATCGTTGAAGGGACGAAAATCCCTGCTGATGGATTTGTTGTAAAATGCAGTGATTTACGGGTAGACGAATCTTCATTGACTGGTGAAGCAGAAGGTGTATGGAAAATACCACATGATGAAAGTTCAATAGAAACAAAAGAGTATTGGAAAAATGATTACTGCTATGCTGGTACTCTAGTGATGCAAGGATCTGCAGTTATTCTGGTGGATAAAATTGGAGCTCTAACTGAATATGGAAAAATCGGAGTAAACATTGCAAAAGCTCCCGATGAGGATACTCCACTCCAAAAACAGACAGATGATGTAGTAAAATTAGCTGCAGCAATCGCTGGCGTGTTGTTTTTTTTGGTCTGCATAGTAACTTGGTTTAACATACCAGATCATCCTTTTAAATCCAGGATCATCGAAAGCATACTTTCCGGTATCACCCTTTCCATGGCTATGATACCAGAAGAGTTTCCAGTGGTTTTAACTGTGTTTTTATCCATGGGAGCTTGGCGGCTTGCAAAGAAGAAATCCCTAGTTAGAAAGCTTCCATCCGTCGAAACCCTTGGAGCTGTTTCAGTTTTATGCGTTGATAAGACTGGCACCATCACTATGAACAAAATGGATGTAGAAGAAACTTGGGCTATAGATTCTGATATAAATAACCTAAGTGAAATAATGGGCCTTGCATGTGAAACTGAAACCTATGATCCAATGGAACAAGCAATGTTAAATTATTGTGAAAAAATTGGAATAGAAAAATCTCACATCTTCGGTGGAAAATTGATAAGCGAATATCCATTTACAGATGATCTTAAGATGATGGGACATGTATGGTCACACGAAGATGAAATAATAATTGCAGCAAAAGGATCACCTGAAAGCATTTTATCCATATGTTCTTTAAAAGGTGAAGATAAAAAGCTAATCGATGAAAAAATAAAATCAATGGCACATGAAGGCTTACGAGTCATAGCAGTTGCCTTTACAAAATTAAACGATGAATCATCAATTCCTAAAATAATTTCAGATTGCAATTTAACATTTTTAGGGCTTGTTGGCTTAGAAGATCCTCCAAGAGAGACTGTAAAAGAGGATATTGCAACATGTAAAAAAGCTGGTATTCGTGTTGTAATGATCACAGGAGACAATGGACTTACTGCATCATCTATCGCTAGAAAAGTTGGAATTGAAAATTACAATAATATAATCACAGGGAATATGCTAAATGAATTAAGCGATGATGAACTTAGAGAAAAAATAAAAACTGTAAACATATTTTCTCGTGTAATACCAGAGCATAAAATGCGCATAGTTAAAGCTTTTAAAGAAAATGGGGAAATAGTTGCTATGACAGGAGATGGAGTTAATGATGCACCAGCTTTGAAATACGCAGATATCGGTATTGCAATGGGTAAGCGTGGAAGCGAAGTATCCAGGGAAGCTGCTGATCTTATACTATTAGACGATAACTTCTCAACTATTGTAGACACCGTAAAAGATGGAAGGCGTATTTTTGATAATATAAGAAAGGCAATGGGATATATCTTTACTATTCACATACCTATAGCTTTCTCGTCACTCCTAGCTCCTTTTTTAGGTGTTGCACCAACAAGTTTATTGCTTCTACCATTGCATGTTGTCTTATTGGAACTAGTAATAGACCCCACCTGCTCAATAGTATTGGAACGCCAACCTTCTGAACTAAATATAATGGACAGAAAACCGAGAGACCCAAAAGAAAAGATTTTAAATGCCTCTATTTTAATTAAGAGCATTATACAAGGAATTGCAATTTTTGCAGCATCTTTTGGCAGCTACTTTTATATATTAAAGCAAAATCCAGATGATGCACTTGTTGCAAGATCTATGGGACTTGTGATTATAATAATTGCAAATCTTTTCCTCGTTCAAGAAAATAGTTCAGATATGAATTCTATATTTGTTTCTATAAAAAGAAACATAAAAGATAGCATCATGTGGGTCATTAATTTGATCACAATAGTCGGGATAATAATAATTTTGTATACCCCACTAAATAGTTTTTTAAAGCTTGGCCCTCTTTCAGCAAGACAATTTTTAGTAGCATTACTTTTGGCATTAGCATCTGTTTTATGGTTTGAAATAGTAAAGCTTTTTATGAAATTCTTTAGAAAATCTATGATAAAAAAACATAAATAAAAAAAAGTTTTTCTAACCACTAGCCACTAATCACTAACCACTAAGGCAGACTACAGCACATATTAGTTAGGTTTCGGACGTAGTCTGCCGTATGTTAAATATTCGAATTTTACGATATATGGGTGAAATAAATGTACACAATTGGATTTGACAACAAAAAATATTTAAAAATGCAATCTGAGAATATCAATGAACGCATCAAGAAATTTGATGAAAAATTATACCTGGAGTTTGGAGGCAAGCTCTTTGATGATTTTCACGCCTCCAGAGTCTTACCTGGTTTTGAGATGGATTCAAAAGTTCGCCTTTTAACTACTTTGAAAGAGAAAGCAGAAATTGTCCTGGTCATAAACTCTTCAGATATTGAAAACAATAAGACTAGAGGAGATAGTGGAATTACTTATGATAGTGAGGTTTTAAGGTTAATCGACGGTTTCAGGGAAAGAGGTCTATACGTTGGAAGCGTTGTTATAACTCAATATTCTGGTCAAACATCTGCTGATATTTTTAAAGAGTACCTTGAAGATTTAAAAATAAATGTTTATAGGCATTACCCAATACCAGAATATCCCACTAATATTCCATATATACTGGGTCCTAATGGGTTTGGGAAAAATGACTATATAGCTACTAAAAGACCATTAGTCATTATCACAGCTCCAGGTCCAGGTGGAGGCAAAATGGCAACGTGTCTTTCTCAAGTTTATCACGAGAATTTAAGGGGCATTAAAGCAGGATACGCTAAGTTTGAAACATTTCCTATTTGGAACCTTCCTCTAAATCATCCTGTAAACATAGCTTATGAAGCCGCTACTGTTGACTTAAATGATATAAACATGATAGACCCCTTTCATCTTGAAACTTATGGAAAAACTGCTGTAAGCTACAATAGAGATATAGAAGTTTTTCCGATACTTAATGAAGTGTTTAAAAAATTTTGGGGAGATACTCCATATAAATCTCCTACTGATATGGGTGTCAATATGGCGGGAAACTGCATAATAGATGACGATGCATGTGCTTTTGCTGCAAAACAGGAGATAATAAGGAGATACTATCGAACTCAATGCAATGTAAAGATGGGAAAGTTCGAAAAATCATCGCTTTTAAAATTAGAGCTTTTAATGAATCACGCAAAAATATCTGCTATGGATAGACCAGTGATTAAGTATGCTCTAGATAAATCGACTTCCACCAATTCTCCCAGCGTTGCTATTGAATTGCCAAGCGGTATAGTCACAGGAAAAACCTCTTCCCTTTTAAGCGCATCTGCTGCTGCAATATTGAATGCATTAAAAACTTTAGCGGGAATTGCAGATAAAGTACATTTAATATCGCCTTTTGTAATCGAGCCTATTCAAAAATTAAAACAGGATTATCTTAGAGATATAAACACCCATATATATGCTGATGAAGTATTGATCGCTCTTTCAATATGTGCAGCTACAAATCCTATAGTAACACTGGTATTAGAACAGCTCCCAAAATTAAAAAATTGCGAAGTTCATTCTTCAGTAATACTCTCACAAGATGATGCAAATGTGTTTAAAAATCTTGGAATGAATGTTACCTGTGAACCTAAATTTCAGAGCGATAATTTATATCATAAGAGATAATGGAGAGTTTCATATTTAGTTGACACTCTAAGTTTTATGGTCTTATTTAGAAACAGTGATTTAACTAGATTTTATGGTTATTTTAAAAAGAAATGTGTCAACTAAATATGATCTTTTTTGAAATTAAGATTAAGTATTTCAACCTTTAGTAAACCGCTAAGTTCCATGATACGCTAAATCCAAACGTTTGGATTTAGCGTATAGTATCTTCTTCACATTAATGGTTTCATTGTTTCTAATTTTTCTCTTTAATTATTCTATAAGATTACTGTGTTAGTGTTAATTCCTTTTTAAGATTAAGTATTTCGGCCTTTGGTAGACCGCTAAGTTCCATGATATCAATTATTTCCATTCCTTTTCTTAGCATTTTAATGGCATATTCCATATCTTTTTCTTTTGCTTTTTTATTAACTGCTTCTATTTTTTCTTCCTCTTTTACTTTAATAGCTTCTTGAATAGCTTTATTTTTTCTTTCTTCAATAAGTCTTGAGAAATCAGTCATTTCTATCCACCCCCATATTTTATCTAAATTTTTTTTATCTATGAATTTATACGTTGCTGATAAGATCCCTGCGACAACAAAATTCCTTTGAGCATCATCTTTAATCTCTTTTGCAAGCTCAAATGTATTTTCGATAAATTTCTGTCTATCATCATTTTTAGTAAGAGGCAATATTATAAAGCGAAGAGTATCTTCTTCATTAAGGGTTTCATTATTTCTAATTTTTCTCTTTAATTCATCATACATCAAATTGCCATCGAATTTTGATAAAAATACTTGTTCAAAGCTTAGTTGTATCGATCCAGCATCCAGAGAATTTGGTGCACTTTCTATCTCGCCAGTGTATATTACTACTATTAATTTTAGTATAATATATATTTTCAAAAAAATAAATATTTTCTTTGTTTCTAAATATTAAAATTATTTCTCTCTTTCTACTTTATAATAGTAATGTATCATTAATTTTGATACTAAAAATTAATAATTTCCTCCTTTCTTAAGCATAATAGATTTATTAATCAATTGGGAGGAGAAAACATGCAAGGTTACACTTTAATAACTGGTGCAACTAGTGGAATCGGAAAAGCTTTTGCTTATGAGTATGGGAAAAAAGGATGTCCACTTATAATAACAGGTCAGAGAGAAAAGCTGTTGAATGCAAATGCAGAAGATTTACGAAAAAAATACGGTATCGAAGTAAAAGTCATAATCTCCGATTTATCATTAGATGAAAATATCCACGATCTTGAGAAACTAATCGAAGAGACTAATATAGAGACTCTGATAAACAATGCAGGTATGGCACATATAGGATACTTCCAAGATGTAGACTACAGCTTTTTTCAAAATATGATTAATCTTCACATTATTTGCTTAACGAGGCTCACCAAAGCTGTTCTACCGCAGATGATTGAGAGAAATAGCGGTACCATTATAAATGTAGCATCTACTGCAGCATTTTCAGCAACTCCGAAACACAATGTTTATGCAGGTTCTAAAGCTTATATAATGCAATTTACTGAGTGTCTGCATCTTGATTTAATGAATACAAAAATTAAAATTCAAGTAGTATGCCCTAATTACACTAGAACTGATATCCAGGATAAGATTGGAATCAGCAAAAAAAGGCAGCAGGGAGACATCTTCATACGCTATGAGACTCCAGAGCAAGTTGTGAAGCATTCCATGGATGCGTTAAAAAAAGATAAAGTAATATGTATATGTGGCGATTTTATATCTAAATATTATACTTTTACATCTCATTTTATACCTAGGAAATATTATTATAAATTTGTTTCAAAAATGTATGATGAATAATATATAAAAAATAGGAGGAAAATCAATGGGATACACTTTAATCACAGGAGCTACAAGTGGAATTGGAAAAGCTTTTGCTTATGAGTATGGAAAAAAAGGATGTCCGCTTATAATAACAGGTCAAAGAGAAAAAATATTAAATAGCAATGCTGAGGATTTAAGGAAAAAATATGGAATTGAGGTAAGGGTAATAATCTCAGACCTTTCAAAAGATGAAAATATTTCAAGTTTAGAAATGCTTATTAATAATACTAATATTGAAACCTTGATAAACAATGCTGGTATAGGAAATGTGAACTACTTTCAAGATGAAGATTACAGTTTTTTTCAGAAGATGATAAACCTTCATGTGGTCTGTGTGACGAGGCTTACTAAAGCTGTACTACCACAGATGATGAAAAGAAATAGCGGTACGATCATAAATGTATCATCTTCTTCAGCATTTTCAGCTGCACCAAAACACACCGTTTATGCAGGAACTAAAGCTTATATTAAGCAGTTTACTGAATGCCTGTATCTTGATTTGATGAATACGAATATACAAATACAGGCGTTGGTTCCTAATTTAACCCATACCGATCTGCAAGGCAAAATAGGAATAAGCGAGGAAAGGCAAAAAGGGAGTTTCTTTAGACAATATGAGACTCCAGAGCAAGTTGTAAAACATTCCATGGATGCCCTTAAAAAAGGTAAAGTAGTCTGCGTTTGCGGTGGATTCATATCTAAATATAATACCTTTACTTCTCATTTTATACCTAAGAAGTCTTATTATAAGTTTGTTGCAAAAGAATTTACAGTGAAATAACAAAAAGACATACAATTAATTGTATGCTAGGAAAAATTAAAGTATAATTTTAATATACTAAGTTAAAAATTTTTTAAGGTGATGTTTGTGTTTTTAGGAAGGGAATTTGAGCTAAATAATTTAAATAAACTATATGAAAAAGATGAATTTCAATTTGTCGTTATTTATGGTAGAAGGCGTGTAGGTAAAACTACATTGATATCAGAGTTTGTGCGCAATAAACCAAATATATTCTTCGTCTCTCAGGAATATGACAATGCAATGGCACTTGAAATTTTTTCCGAGAAAGTACATGAGTTTTTCAAATTGAGCGGATTATCCAGTTTTAAAAGCTTTAACTCTGCTTTTGACTTTATAGCTGATAGAGCTATGAATGATCGCATTATTTTGATTCTCGATGAGTTTCCTTATTTGGCTAATGCAAACAAATCGATCCCTTCGATCCTTCAAAATTTGATCGATCATAAGATGAAAGATTCCAAGCTGTTTTTAATCATATGTGGTTCATCCATGAGTTTTATGGAGAACGGAATTTTAAGTGCTAAAAGTCCATTATACGGAAGGCTCACATCTCAGATGAAAATTGAAGCATTTGGATTTTTTGAAAGCTCAAAGTTTGTTTCTAACTATGGTTTTGAAGATAAAATCCTCACTTATGGTATTACAGGCGGAATCCCTCAATATTTACTTAAATTTAGCGATAAAAGGACCATTAGGGAAAATGTGCTGGATGAAATTTTAAATAAATCATCTTACCTTTACGAAGAGCCAAGGAACTTAATAAAACAGGAATTGCACGAACCTATGGTTTATAATTCGATAATCGAAGCCATTGCAAAAGGTTCAAGCCGTTTAAACGATATTTCTACAAAGACAGGAATTGAAAGCGATAGATGTTCAAAATATATCCATTCACTTATGGACTTAAAAATTATAAAAAGAGAGACTCCTATTGGTGAAGTAGAGGGCAAAAAAAGCATCTATAGAATTACAGATAATTATTTTAAATTTTGGTATAGATTTGTCTTTAACAATACAGAACTTACAGAACAAAATAATGGCGATATTTTATATGACAATTTAATAGAGCCATATCTTTCTGATTACATTGGCAAGGAAGTTTTTGAAAATGTATGCATGGAGTATTTGAGAGTTCAAAATGTCAGCCGTAAATTGCCTTTTATATTCACTAAAATCGGTAGATGGTGGGGAAGCGACCCTATTTCAAAGACACAGATAGAGATCGATATATTAGCATTCCACGATGATAACGCTATATTTGGTGAATGCAAGTGGAAAAATGAGCATTTCGATATAGCAGAAATGAATAAACTTATAAAAAAGGCGGAAACATTGAAAAAATATTCGAATAAGACATTTGTACTATTTTCTAAAACGGGATTTACACAGGCTGTCAAGGATGAATCGGATAAACTTGGCAATGTAAAATTAGTGGATTTAAAAGAGTTATTTGTTCCTAAATAATAAAGGTCAATAATCAACTATTGACCTTTTTTATTTGTGTAAACGTTTCATTTGCAATCTTTTCATTAATTGAGCAAAAAAGTTTCAATAAACTCTTGACAAAGTAAGACTAAAGTATTAGTCTTTAGTTAACTAATTGATTAGTCAAAAATAATAAATGAAAAGAGGATGTAAAAAATGAAAAGAATAAATTTCTTATCTATAGGTTCAATTATTTTATTAACAATAACTATTTGTACAAGCTGTGCTATGTATATACCTACTGAGTCTTCAGGATCTAATTCCACTGATGAATCATCAATAAAAGCATCAGAATCTTCCTTAAATACTACTTCTCAATCAGTTGGAATAAATATAGGTAATGATGAAGTCAATTTAAACGTGCCTGGTCTCGATATAAATGTGGGAAACGATGGAGTTACTATAAATGGTATTGATATGAACAATTATATGAGCAATAACTTCAACAACGTGAATAATATAAATGTAACTAATTTTATACTTTCCCGTGATATATTCAATAAAACACTGGATATAAACACATTTAAGAGCACTTTAGCCTATTCAGAAGAATTGAATACAACAAATCCTAATGCCCAAGATATAGTTATAAATGCTGCTGGAGTTTTCATCGTATTTGAAAAATCAAATGATGATCTAATGCACTTTACCATATCCACTACAACTGAAAGTGAATTTCTAAAATACGACTTCTCACTGCAAGAAACTGGTAGCAATGTTGTAATAAATGCAAAACCTAAGAGCAACGAAATGAAAAACTTAAATAATAATAGGCTTTTAACAATAGCTTTACCTGATAAAAAGTTAAATAGCATGTTGATGAATTTAGCATTTACATTGTGATACTTTTTTAGAAAACCCTTGACAAGCTTGGACTAATATATTAGTCTTATACTAAGAACAGTAAATTTGCCAAGGAGGATATTTTTTAATGATAAATGATATTTTTCAAAAGATATTAGTTTTATCTGTTGAAGGCAGCATTTTAGGATTGGTCGTATTCTTAATTGCTAAAATATTCAGAGATAAATTGCCTTCAAAAGCTAGATACTTTATGTATATTTTAGT
>WQUF01000201.1 GCA_009785875.1 Oscillospiraceae bacterium
TTCACAAATTACATGGCTAAATATAACCTGCAACTTGCATTAGATTATTATGATCTTTTTAAACAGAATTCATCTAAAAACTATGATGATTTAATTGCTGAAATCGAGGAAAAAATCCATAAAGTATATATTCCTGTACCAAATGAGGATCTCATAATTCCCCAGAATGATACTTATTTAAAGCTTATGGATATCGATTTAACAAAATACAAAAATGCATCCCAAGTTGGAGAGATATTTAAAGATTACAATTTAAACCAGATAAATCAGATTCAAGTTTCTAAACAAGCTGACATTTTGCTTTTACTGCTTTTGTTTGAAGAGGATTTTGACAAAGAAATCATTCGAAAGAACTACGATTACTATGAGAAGAGGACTCTCCACGATTCATCGCTTAGCTTATCCACGCACTCTATTTTAGCAAAGAAAATGAACCACATGGATATAGCTTACGATTTATTTAAGAGGGCAGCAGAAATAGATTTAGGTCCAAATATGAAATCATCAGATCCAGGAATCCATGCTGCTTCAATAGGCGGCATATGGAATTGTATGATTCAAGGCTTTGGTGGAATAAGCCAAAATAAAGATGTTTTAATCGTTGAGCCAAGCCTTCCTTCAGAGTGGAAGAGCTTAAAATTTAAATTGGTATTCTTAGGTGAAACTATCGATTTTGAAGTTTATCGAAATATCGTTAAAATTTCTAAAACTAGCGATAAAAAAATAAAAATACAAGCCTTCGGAAATGATTACGAACTCATAAATAAATTAGATATAAATTTAAATATTTTGGAGGTATAATATGTTAAAAAAATTAAAAAGTATTTTTGCTTTAGCAATGGTAGTTACTATGACAGCTGCGTTACTTTTTTCATCCTGCGGCAGCAGAACAGCAACTCAGACCTTGACTTTAGGTATATGGAAAGGAAATGACCAGGAAACAGCTTCTTTAAATCAAGTTTTAGCAAACATCATGCTAAAAAACAACATTTCTGTTGGAACGAAGATATACACTAATTATGAGACCGAACTTAAAGCTGATATAGCTGCTGGTACTGCTCCTGATGTTTTCTATGTAGATTCATCTATTGCTCCTGAAATCATAAAATCTGGTGCTGTAGCATCACTTGATGATATTACAGGTGCAGACAAAGCAAATGCAAGCGATTTCTATCCAAATTTGCTCGCTGCTTTTACCAGTGACTCTAAACTATATGGTTTCCCTAAAGATTATTCAGCTCTGGGTGTTTTCTACGATGCGACCCTTTTAGATAAGGCTGGATATAAACCAACTGATATACCTAAAGCTCTAGAAGATTGGCCAGCTTTTTTGACTGCTCTTCAAGCAAAGCTTCCATCTGGAGTAGTAGCATTATCTATAAATCAAGAACTCGCTCGTACGATGAGCTTTATTCAAACTACAGGATCTAACGTTTATAAAACAGATGGAACATGCAATCTGGACGATCCTAATGTAGTAAAAGCAGTGCAATTTTTAGGTGACTTGTTTAAAGGTGGTAACGTAAAAACCGCTGCAGAACTTGGCGATGGTTGGGTCGGCGATACATTAGGACATGAAAAAGCTGCTATAGTAATAGAAGGTAACTGGATGATCGGTTATTTAAATACAACTTATTCTAAAGTAAAATATGGAACGCTGGAAATGCCAACATATAATGGCAAACCTAACACTATGTCATTCACAGTTGCGTATGCTGTTAATGCAAAATCCAATAACTTGGCAGCTGCTAAAAATTTAGCAATGTATTTAACTAACCCTGAAAACCAAAAGACTTGGTGTACAGGTGCAGGTGTTTTACCTTCGAGACAAAGCGTAGCTACTACTATGAAACTTGCAGATGATAAAATTGAAGGAAATCTCGTAAAAGGCGGAGCTTACTCTACACCATGGCAAGCTGGTCTCACTCTCTCAATAATAGCCAGAGAATTTAATAACTGGTTCCCAAAGGTTTGTACTGGTGAAATGACTGCACAAGATGCTATGAAACAAGCAGTTCAAGCTGCAGCTCCTGATATTCAAAATATATTGCAATAAATAATTTCTTTTAATGAATAAACATGCGTCAGCATGTTTATTCATTATAAACAGCCTATAATTTTAGGAGGTGTATAAATGACAAATAGAAAGCGCATAGAAGGGATTCAAGGATATCTCTTTTTATCCCCTGCCCTCATAATATTTTTTATCTTCACCGTTTTAGCTATATTATTCATAATATTTTTATCTTTTACCAAATTCAACATTTTAAATTGGAACATGGTATTTGTAGGATTTCAAAATTATATAAGAGCATTTACAGATCCCAGATTCCACATCGCTCTTTTTAACGTCTTAAAATATGCAGTAGTAGTGGTCCCGATCCAAACACTATTTGCACTACTCATGGCAATAGCATTAAATGCAAAGATAAAATTTCCAACTGTCTTTAGAACTATTTTTTTTCTGCCAACTTTGACTTCATCTGCTGCTCTTACTATTATATTCATGTTCTTATTTAGTGTGAATGGATCTTTGAATCAAATTTTACTGAATTTGCATATACTAAAAGAGCCAATAAGTTTTTTGACCAACACAAAATTTACTTTAGTTGTTATCATGGTGATGAACATCTGGTCCACAATTCCAATGTATGCAACGATTTACATCGCTGGTTTAAAGGATATATCAAACGAAATATACGAAGCTGCTGAAATCGATGGTGCTAATGGCTTTAAAAAGTTTATCTATCTAATAGTTCCAATCATCGCTCCAATAACGGTATTTGTGGTTTTAACCGGAACGGTTGGATGCCTTCAACTCTTTGACCAGGCGTATATATTCTCACAAGGCAGCGGAGGGCCTGCAAATTCGACATTGACTGTAACTTTAGCTATTTACCAATATGCTTTTCAAATACCAGGTTCCATGGGATATGCATCTGCACTTGCTGTTATTTTAGCTATGGTAATCTTTGCATTTGCTCTTCTCACCAGAAAATGGCAGGGACAAGGAGGTGAATCTTCATAATGAATAGGATAAAACCATCGAGAGTATTCCTCTATGTATTTTTAATAGTATATTCCCTCATAACTTTGTATCCATTTTTATGGGCTTTAGCTTCATCTTTTAAACCATTGAGCGATATAGTCAGCGGTAGTTTAAACCCTTTTCATGGTAATTTTACACTGAACAATTATTCATATATAATTACGAGCGATCCAAATTTTCTGCATTGGGTAATCAATTCCTTTATAATCGCTATATCCGGGACTGTCATCAATATATTTTTTAACTCCCTTGCAGGTTACTCATTAGCTCGTTTGGAATACCCGGGAAGAGATCTTATTTTTTATTTAGTATTAGCCCTGATCATGGTTCCTGGTCAAGTTCTATTAATACCAAATTTTTTAGTCATAACTAAATTAGGTTTAATAAATAGATTGCCTTCTGTCATCTTGCCAATGGCTGCAAATGCGACGTATATATTTATGATGCGGCAATTTTTCTTAAGCTTCCCAAGATCCATTGAAGAAGCTGCTTCATTAGATGGTCTTGGAAGGTTTCAAGTTTTTTTAAGGATTGCGCTTCCAATTTCAATGCCAGCTGTAGCTACTCAAGGGGTATTTGTTTTTTTAGGATTGTGGAACAACTTCCAGCTTCCTATGTTATACTTAAAAAGCCCTTCACAATATACCCTCACTGTGGGAATTCAATCATTTCAAGGGCAGAATATAAATCTATGGAATTACACAATTGCTGGTTCGATCTTGAGCATTGTTCCAATAATAATCCTATATGCGATATTGAACAAGTATTTTATGATAGGCATGAGGCTTGGAGGAGAGAAGTGATGTTATGACCACTTTAAAAGACATAGCCAAGACCTGCGAATTGTCTGTCACCCAGGTTTCAAGGGCTTTAAATGATTGCGATGATGTAAGCATTTCAACAAAGATAAAAGTTCGCAAAGTTGCTGAAGAATTAAACTATGTTAAAAATATAAATGCTAGAAGGCTCGTATTAAAAAAGAGCAATCAGATATCTGTCATCATATGTGGATTTGATCGCTACAAAAAAGATAACGACAACATCCTCATGACTGTGTTAAACGGCATCTATAATTTTGCAGAGAGCATAAATTATGAAATAGTCCCTTTTTTCGTGTCGAAGAAGAATGATGAATCTTATCTGCAATATTGTAAATCCAGGCTTATTAATGGAATAATATTTATTGGAGCAAGATCCGACGACGAGAAATTTTTAGAGATAATAAATTCTGATTTCCCATGCGTGACAATAGATACTCTGATAAAAGGCAAGAATAAAGCGAGCATCCTCATCGATGATGAATACTACTCTGAGCTTGCTGTTTCTGAGATGATAAATAGAGGCTATAAAAAGATTGGAATGATCAACGGTCATGAATTTGCTCATGTAAGCTTGGAGCGACAAAGAGGTTATGAAAGCGCATTAAAAAAACACAGAATCCATATGGATGAAAGCTTAATAAAATGCGCTAATTTCGAATTCAACGAAGCTAGTTTAAAAGCTAAAGAGCTGATAGATGAAAATGTGGATGGGATCTTTTGTGCAAGCGATATGATGGCTTTAGGTGCTCTCGATGAAATCTTAAAAAATAATTTAAAAGTTCCAGATGATATAGCTTTATTTGGATTTGATGGGCTTTTGATCACAGAATTTACAAATCCAAAGATCTCTACTATTGCACAGGATAACTTTAAAAAAGGATACGAAGCTGCTAGAATCCTCCATAAAATTGTAAAAAGAGAAAGCTATGAAAAAAAAGTATTCGTCGACTGTGAAATTAAAATAACAAACTCAATAGGATTGTTGCATAATGAATAAATATGTGCTAAGCGCACATATTTATTCATTATGAACATTGTTTTCAAAAAAACAGTCATTTTGCAACAGCCTCATAATTTTGAATAAATGTTTTAATTTTATCCCAATATAGAGCTCCTGCCACTTCTTCCGATTGTGCGTGCCCTGCTCCTTCCACTATAAAAATATCCTTTTCGCAAGATGCATAATCATATAAAATTTGGAGATCTGAAAAAGGTACGTAATCATCTTTATCGCCATGTATAAATAAAATTGGGGTTTTACTCCTCCCTACAGAGAGAAAAGGAGATCCCTCTTCAAAAGTATATCCTGCTTTAATTTTAGTGATCATATCAGCAGCATTTAACACAGGAAAATCAGGAAGCTTAAATTGTTCTTTCAATCGATAAGAGAACTCGCTATAGACAGAAGCATACCCACAATCTTCAACGATGCACTTGATGTTCAAAGGTACATCTTCACCTGATACCATCATCACTGTAGCTGCACCCATAGAAAGTCCATAAAGGCATATATTTGATTTTTCATCTTTATCAATAATTTCTTTAGCCCAATCTAAGACATCTAATCTATCGCTTACACCCATCCCGATATAATCACCTTCACTTAAACCATGACCTCTTAAATCGGGTGCAAGCACATTAAAACCTAATTTATAAAAATTATTTATATAACTTTCCATCTGCTTAGCTGAGCTCTTATATCCATGAACAACTATTACCCAATTATGGCTTGCTGTTTCATTTACAACCTCATATGCAATGAGCTTCAAACCATCCCTTGAAGTCATTTCTAATTCAGTGACTTGTCCATTATCTACACCAGGAACACTAGGGGCGTTCCCTGCAATTCGAGTATTATAAGGCACAGATTTAATAAAATTATTATAGAAGTAATTTCCAATGAACCACAACACAGCTGCAAGTAATAAAATAATAGAAAAAATAATTATTATTATGATGTTTATTGGTACTATTTTTTTAGGTTTTTTATAAATCTCTAATTGAGGCATTCATATTTACCCTACCTGTAAAAATTATCAATTATAAACTATTATATACTATTTTATACACAAGTCAAAGGAATGTAAACTATAAAATTAATTAAATAAAAATTAATTTAGATGGACAAATTGTATAATTAATCTCACTATCAAAAGCATGGTACCGGAAAAAAACATAAAAAACAGTTAACTTTATGGCTATTTTAAAAATAACTGAAATAGGTTATAATAAATACAATACTGGATTAAAATCATCCTTATATTATATATTAATTTTTATATTTGGAGAATAATTAAGAAAATGGATCACAATACGTATATAATTAGAGTATCATATAATAAGAGTACATTTTTCATAAAAGGTTATATAGATAATATGCCCTATTCAATTGCGCATATAGCAAAATTAAATCCAGTTTTGAATAGGCTTTTAGACCTGTGCACTTTTGAAGAATTCAATTTATATTCAATAAACAGGCTTGAGATATTGAACAAATTCATTGTTTTTTTTAGAAAGAACAAACTTCCTAATATTGATTTCAAAATTTCAAAAGAAATAATGAGCTTTAAATTTCTATATAAGCATGATTTTAAAATAATATACGCCTTAAACCCTACTTTTAAATGTTTAGTGCGCCAAATACCTAAAGATTCTGAATTGCACAGGAATTATATCAAAGTTGGAAATTATTTCTATGATTTAACAAATCCAATCGATTTTAATTTTAAAAGAGAATACATAGAAGAACCAGAATTAGTTAAATTTGTAAGGGATGAACTTCCTCACATTAAAAACTTGGTTTCTTGTGATGTGGAATTTTCATCTGATGATCCATTGGAATTAAGCTTGAGGACTTTTTCCACTCAGCTTGTTGAAATAGATTATAGATGGCTTTCTACTTTTAAAGATCCTATTCAGCTGCAAAGATCAAATTATTTCCTTTTAGGCAAAAAAATCTTTTATATTGAGAATTGCACCAGATTAGCGGACATTTTTAAAGTAGCACAATACATGGTCATCTATAGAGACGATGAGATTCCTAACTTTATGAAAAACATATTTCCATTTATAAAGAAACACTTTATCCGTGGACTTGATAGAATTGAAAGTGTCAAGATCTATTCACAAGATTTTCAGCTATTTTTAAAAGTATATTTAACTGAAGGTTCTTTAATTGGAAAGCCTTTCGCTAAACTTTCCATAAAATTAGATAAGAGGCTGGTAAAATTAGATGAAATTAAAGGCTTTTCAAATACTAATTCCAAATACCTCTATATAGATGACAAGACCTGGATTTTAAAAGAGAGCTTTAAGAGCATCAACGCAAAAAATTTAACTGAATTTTTAAAGTCTTATACTTTAGATGAAAGAGAAATCATATATAGAGGAAGTGAAAGGCTTCCAAATCTCGTTTTTGATGATATCGATTTTCCACAGAGCAAAAATGAATTTGATTTAGGCGTAAGTCATTTAAAATTCCTTTTAAAATATGGCATGACTGGGGGAATAATTGCTAAAGATGTGAACCAATATAAAATTTTAAGCGAATTCTTAGCAAGTATTTCAATTAAGAAAGACTTAGTCAAAATATTGATAATCGCAGATGTAAGCCAGTGCAGCGTAATCCAAAGAATCCTCAGCATAGATCCAATCTTTATAGATTCATCAAATGAATTTGATAAGCATATTGGAAGCTTTAAAGGGATTTTCCTCTTGCCTTGGCAACTAATTAATGGTTGCATAAACTTTCATGTTCCTAAATGGGATGTTATAATTTTTGCTTCTATAGAAGAGTTAATTCAAATCTCAAAAATTCCTTTTGGACCAGTTATGAGATTAAAACCAACACTTTGGCTAAATCTTACAACTCGTGATCAAAACAAAACTCTGCTTAGATCAGAAAAGAGGGAAATTGAGAAATTACTTGAATATTATAACGATGAATTCATGAATAGATATCTATTTAGAGACTTAAACGAAGAAGTATATTTGCCTCCACCATATGTTTATGCACCTCGTGTACCCAGAACGGAAGCTCCAAAAATTGTCAGAGTTTCATATATAAACTTTAAAAGCGAATTAGAAAAAGGAAACTATATAGATTCTGATATGCAAAATATTCTAAAGTATGTCAGTGAACTACTTAATGTAAATGATTCGAAAAGCGCAAATGAAGTCCTTTCCAGGATCCTAGATATTTGGTTTTACTATAGGAGAAAATATGAAGCACTAGATGGATATCTTTCGGGTTGGTGCTTTGATTTTATATGTATCCACCATACAAAGATGAGCACAAAAGAATTTGGAGATTTAATTAAAGAAAAAAATATCACTAAAATACCCGAACTAATGTATGATGTCTTAATAGATTATATTGCAGAACAAAATGAAGCTCATATAAGCTTAGATGTAATACAATTTCTTACCTATTTTGATGTTTTAAAAAGTGCTTACTCACTACCTAAAAAACAGGCTTTATTTTTACAGGCTATTGATGATATAATAACTCTTATAAATGAATATTTGATTAAAAAATATGGTGAAAATATTCTAAAAATGTATTCTCCCAATAGGATAAAAGCAAAAATCAGAGCATATCAAAACGCTAGTGCTGGAATCCTTCAAAATGATTACACAATTTACTATAAACCGTACTCCTGCCATTTTGAATTGAGGAGACTTATTACAAATATATATAAGTATACAGAAGAAGCCTTAAAAAGATATTCTGGCAAGAAAACTGTGACATTAATAAAATTAAAGCAAGAATTTATAGATATAATCGATGACTATTTTAAAGCAAAACTGCTTGAAGGTGCTGAGATCTTTAATGCTGAAGCCGAGGCTGAATATAAAGCTAAAGCAGAAGGTGAAGCTAGGCCTAAAGTTATTACTAAACCTATTGTAAATATCGACATGGAAAAAGTGCAGCTTTTAAAAGACGAAAACATGGAAATCATAGACATACTCGCTAAAAAGGAAGATGATCTTGAAAGTTATACTCCTGAATATATCCCTTATGAAGAAGCTGAAGAAGAGAAGGAAACCGAGTATGAGGATGTATTCCAGGAATTCTTAGATAAGGTGCCAAAGGATGAATTTGAAATACTAAAATACATCATCGATAATAAAGGATCTTGTGAAATAAGTTCCCTGAATAAAAAATATAAAAATCTCTTTGTAAATACCCTTTTAGACGATATCAACTCTTTAGCAAAAAAAATTATAGGGAATTTAATTATTTATGATGATATGGAAAAAATATATATCGAAGAGGAGTATATAGACAAACTTATTGAATTGACAGCTTAAATTTTTACTCCTTAGGGAGGATTTTAGTTCCCCGTTATCCATAAATGAGGAATATATTTTAAAATTAAAAGAAATTTTATAGAGGGTGATTTTAATGTCAGATATAAAGATACCAAAGCGTATCTCAACTGCAATACTCAACTCCTTAAATTCAGGTGTGGTACCTAGGATTGGGCTTGAGTATATAACTGTTGGTAGAAAAAAAGAAATTCAAATTCTTTTAAATGATCTGGAAAATATCAAAGAAGGAGGCGCATGTTTCAGGTTCATTTGTGGCAAATACGGAAGCGGTAAGAGTTTTTTAATACAAGTTATAAGAAATCACTCTTTAGATAAAGGTTTCGTCACTTGTGACACAGATCTAACCCCTGAAAGAAAACTCGCAGGTAAAAAGCAAGGATTAGCGACTTATCGGGAATTAATTCAAAATATGGCTATAGCAGCTCGTCCTGATGGTGGAGCTTTAGAATCAATCCTTCAAAGATGGATTCAAAACCTTAAAATCTCTGTGATGAAAGAGACGGATATCACTCCCGATGATCCAAATATAAATAATTTAGTGAAGAAAAAAATATTTGAAGTAATCAATAATTTAGAAAACCAAAGCCATGGCTATGATTTTTCTATCGTCATTTCTTCTTATTGGGACGGATACAATAACGAAGATGAAACTTTGAAACAAGCTTCTCTTAGGTGGCTTAAAGGTGAATTTGCTACTAAGACTGAAGCAAAGACCTATTTAAGAGTTGACGAAATAATCAATGATACTAATTGGTATGATTATATTAAACTCTATTCTAATTTCGTCAGTTTAGCAGGTTACAACGGATTAATCTTATTTATAGATGAAGCTGTGAACCTTTATAAAACACCGAATAGAATAACAAGAGAGAATAATTACGAAAAACTTCTTTCCATGTTCAATGACACTATGCAGGGTAAGGCTTCCCATTTAGGGATATATTTTGGTGCCACGCCAAAGCTCATTGAAGATACTAAGAGAGGTCTTTTTAGCTATGAAGCTCTCAGGACAAGGCTCTCTACAGGAAATTTTACGTCATCGGGTAGATTTTCGGATTTATCGGGTCCAGTCATGCCCTTAACTACATTATCAGATGAAGAGGTTTTTGTTTTATTGCATATTTTATCCGATATCCATTCAAAGCATTATGGATATGCGCCTAAGCTTAAAGACGATGACTTAATAGAATTTATGAAGACCATCAAAGGGAGAATCGGTACAGACGAATTATTGACTCCAAGGGAAGTAACCCGTGATTTCATTTCCATCTTAAATATCATGGAGCAAAATGAAGATGTCAGCTTTAAGGATCTATTAAACGATAGCAAAACTTCCTTTACATCCCCATCTCTCGACCCAGATTCAGAAAACGATGATTTATTTGAGGGCTTTCAGTTATGAAAAACGAAAATTCATTTTATAGATTAGCTGGCTTTATTCAAGAATTCATATATAGACATAGATGGGAAGAGATGAGGCAAATACAGGAAGAAGCGTGCAAGATCATATTTGATACTAGCCATCACTTGATAATTGCTTCTGGAACAGCCTCCGGAAAAACTGAAGCTGCTTTTTTTCCAATAATCACTGATTTATATGAACATCCTGTAGACTCAATACATACTCTATATATAAGTCCACTTAAGGCTTTAATCAACGATCAATTTTTAAGGCTGAATGAGCTATTGGAAGAAGCTTATATACCAGTGTGGCAGTGGCATGGAGATGTTTCTGTGACACATAAAAATAAGCTCCTGAAAGATCCTAGAGGAATACTGCAGATAACACCTGAATCCTTGGAATCGCTTCTGATAAATAAAAGTTCTCATATATTTGATCTTTTTCACAATTTAAAATTCGTGGTAATAGATGAAATTCACTCATTTATGGGAACAGAGCGAGGATTTCAAGTTTTATCTTTAATATCAAGGCTATCTTCGTCGGTTAATATAGTTCCTCGGAAAATTGGGCTTTCTGCTACTTTAGGTGATTATACTTATGCTAAAAATTGGCTTAAAAGCGACACCAGCTTAAATGTATATGTATGCAATCCACCAAGTGGCAATAAAAAAGTGAACATTGCGCTGGAAAGCTTTAAGTCTTATAATCCAGATAATCCAAAAGAAGAAAGCTTAGATCACTATGAATTCATATATAAAAATACGTTGAACATGAAATCCATCATATTCACAAACAGCAGAAATGAGGCAGAAAATGTCATATTTTATTTAAGAAGATTTGCTGGAATAAATGGTACCATAGATAATTTCTATGTGCATCATGGCAGCATATCCGCAATGATAAGAAAAGAAGCTGAAACCATATTGAAAGATAAGGAAAAAAACGCTGTGGTAGCTGCTACACTTACTTTAGAATTAGGGATCGATATTGGAGACCTTCACCGGATAGTGCAGATAGGCTCCCCTCATTCTTGTTCAAGCTTCGTGCAGAGATTAGGCCGATCAGGAAGAAAAACCGGTAAATCTGAGATATTATTCGTGGATGTAGAGGCAAGAAATGATAAAGAGTCCATTTACAATTTACATTGGGATCTCCTTCAAACCATTGCAATAATAGAATTATATATTAAAGAAAAATGGCTTGAATCTCCAAAAAATATAAGCTACCCTTATAGCTTGTTATATCATCAAACTATGAGCATTTTGACGGTTTATGGCGAACTAACTCCAAAGGATTTAGCCAGGAGAGTGCTTACTTTGCCTCCTTTTAAGAAAATAACTTTGGATGATTACAGGATTTTGCTAAATCATCTGATAGAAATAAATCATATTGAAAAGCTCGATAACAATGTCCTGATAATCGGTTTAGAGGGTGAAAAAATAGTGAGCAGTTTTCATTTCTATGCTGTTTTTAGTACAGACTTTGAGTATAGAGTACTTCACAATTCCAGTGAAATCGGGACACTTCAAAGCCCACCTGAAGAAAATACTACGATTTTGCTCTCGGGAAAGTCTTGGACTGTAAGAGAAGTGAATAGGGATAATAAGACTGTCCATGTTGTTCCAGCTAAAGAGAGGGCTAAAGCACTTTGGACTGGTTCTTCTTTAAATATAGATGATAGAATCATAAGAAAAATAAAGGAGATCTTGCTTTCTGATGAAAAATACCCATATGTTAGGCAAAATGCAGAGAAAGAAATTTCTTATGCAAGAGAATTTATAAAGACTTTAGATATCGAAAATGATTATTTGTTCCCTTTGGCGGATAATACTTATTTGCTGATGCCCTGGATGGGGAGCATAAAGATGAATACATTATATAAATTCTTAAAGACCTTTTGGAAAGATTATCTGGAAATAACCTCGGTACAGATATTCTATAGCTATTTTTTAATAATAAATTCATCTCTTGATAAAAATGTATTTATAGAGAAATTTCATAGCTTTGTAAATGAAGAAAACTTGCCTAGTAAGGAAGTTCTAGGTGTTTTTATAGATGAAAAAGATGATCTTGTATTTCATAAATTCGATAGATTCATTCCTAGGGAATTGAGGATTAAGGCTTACTTTGAAGATTATTTGGATTTGGGATTTATAAAGGATTTAAAATAAATTATAAAAAAAAGAAGCACCTATATTTGGTTCTTTCTCAGATTTAGGTATAATGCAAATGAATTTTATTGCTACGGTGTCACGGTGACACCGTAGCAATAAACCTGTTTTAAAAAATACCCAATTTT
>WQUF01000202.1 GCA_009785875.1 Oscillospiraceae bacterium
AAATCAACTTTGCTTTTGCAAGTTGCTTCAAACATAGCAAGTAAAACCAATGTTCTCTATATATCTGGAGAAGAATCCGAAAGCCAAATAAAGATGAGGGCAGACAGGTTAAATATCATTTCATCTAATTTATTTTTATTATCTGAGACAAAAATTAATGATATTGAACAAATATTAGATAAATGTAATTCTAAATTTGTTATAATCGATTCTATTCAGACAGTTTATGATGAAAATATTACATCTGCACCTGGAAGCTTATCACAAATAAGAGAATGTGTTAATATACTAATGAGGATAGCGAAATTAAAAAACGTTTCTTTTTTCATCGTTGCACATGTTACTAAACAGGGAGATTTAGCTGGTCCAAAATCTTTGGAGCATATGGTTGATACAGTTTTGAATTTTGAAGGAGATAGATTAGAGGAGCTTCGAATTTTAAGGACTGTGAAAAATAGGTTTGGAAATACCAGCGAAATTGGTGTATTTGAAATGCAAGAAGAAGGTTTGGTCGAAGTTTCAAATCCATCAAAATTATTTACAAGCGAAACTGATATAAATGTTGAAGGTACTTCTACGGTTGGTTTATTAGAAGGTTCTAGAGTTTTTGTAGCCGAACTTCAAGCATTAGTTTGTGAAAGCAAGCTTGCATTTCCTAAAAGAACTTCCGTTGGAGTAAATATCTCAAGGTTACAGCTGATAATTGCTGTTTTGGAAAAAAAGTGCAAAATTCCATTTTATAACTACGATATATATGTTAATATAGTTGGTGGGCTAAATATTTTTGGGACACATTCAGATTTAGGACTTGCTCAGGCACTCATATCAAGCTTTAAAAATATGCCAGTGAAGTTAAATAAAGTCATTACAATTGGTGAAATTGGTCTTACAGGCGAAATCAGACCAATATCGAACTGTGAAAAGATAATAAGCGAAGGAATTAAAATGGGATATGAAAATTTTATTATCCCAAAGAGAAATATGCAAAAACTGAAGATTAAAAATAGCATAAATATTATATCAATAAATTATATTTATGATTTAATCAAGGTTATTTTTTAATACTAAAATGAAGAAAAGGTGGTGAAAAAATGATTGATAAGATAGTGAGAGCTTTTATTGTAGTTGCTGGTTTAATAACAGGTTATTTTGCTTCTCAAATTCTTTTATCTTTGAACTTTTACATAATAACTTTTATAAATAAAAATATTGTCACAGTAATTTGCTTTTATATTATTATTATTATTTTAATTGGACTTATATCGTTTGTTTTATCTAAATGGATCAGTAAATTTGTAGTTTATTTAAAAAACTACACCGAGTATTCAATACAGAAGATGTCTTCATCAGATATATTGTTTGGTCTTGTAGGTGCATTGATTGGATTGCTCTTTTCATTACTATTATTAATATGGTTTATGAACAAAAATATCGTTCTAAATGTTGTGTTTGCAATGATTTCAGTGCTACTTGCAATTACCTTTGCAAATATATCTGTGAAGAAAAAGGATGATTTTATCAATTTCTTTATGGGATTGAGGAAAGCGTCGGGAGCATCAAAGGAAAAAAAATTGATAAATAAACAAGATTATAAGATTTTAGATACCTCAGTGATAATAGATGGAAGGATTTTTGATATATGCCAAACTGGATTTGTGGAAGGTGTATTAGTTATACCAAATTTTGTTTTAACGGAACTAAGGCATATTGCTGATTCATCAGATCCTTTAAAAAGAACTCGAGGAAGAAGAGGACTTGATATCCTAAATAAGATTCAAAAAGAACTGAAAATCGAAGTAAATGTTATGGATAAAGATTTTAATGACATATATGAAGTTGATGCTAAAATACTTAAACTCGCTCATACATTAAATGCTAAAGTATTGACAAATGATTATAACTTAAACAAAGTTGCTGAAGTTCAAGGAGTAGAAGTTTTAAATATCAATGATCTATCAAATGCAGTAAAGCCAGTTGTGATTCCTGGGGAAGAAATGACAATGCAGGTTATAAAGGATGGAAAAGAAGTCAACCAAGGAATTGGTTATTTAGATGATGGAACGATGATAGTAGTAGAAGGTGGAAGAAAATATATTGGCGATACCATAAATGTAATTGTGACTTCTGTGTTGCAAACTTCTGCCGGTAGGATGATTTTTGGGAAAGCAAAACAGGATTATCAATGAAAAATTGTTAGGTGAGCGATTTGATGTTAGGAAATAATTTTGGAATTATAGTAAGTGCTGGTAGTGGAAGCAGAATGAGCACACCAGTAAAAAAACAATATTTACTTTTGGATGGTAAGCCTATACTATATTATGCATTAAATAGGTTTCAGATGAACAAAAATATCGAAGAAATAATCCTCGTATGCCCAAAGGATGATATAGATTATTGCAAACAGGAAATAATAGAATTATATGGTTTAACAAAGGTTACAAAAGTGGTTGAAGGGGGAAAAACACGAGAGCAATCAGTATACTGTGGCTTAAAAGTGCTTGAAAAAACCAGTTGTGATATTGTAGTCATTCATGATGGAGTTAGACCATTCATAAGGGATGTGCATATAGATGAAGGTATAAAAAATGCCTGGTTATATGGTGCATCAGCCTGTGGTGTGAGATTAAAGGATACCATCAAGATCATAAACAAAAATAATTTTGTAAAATATACATTAAATAGAGACGAATTGATATCGATTCAGACTCCTCAATGCTTTAAATATGAAATAATCAAAGAGGCATTTGAGAAGTTTAAAACTTATTTAGATGACTTTACAGATGACACTTCTGTTGTGGCTCAATATGGTAAAAAAACCTATATATATCAAGGAAATTATGAAAATATTAAAATCACAACAATGGACGACTTGCAACTTGCAAAGATTTTTTTAGAGAGTATGGAACTTTAATAATATGAATTTAGGAAAAGATATACAGAACGTGAACCCATTGGTTTTTGCATATATGGGGGATGTACTATATGAGAAATCAATACGGGAATATTTGATAACAGCAAATAATAGTTCCAATGTGCATAAATTGCATGAAACTGCTATAAAATTTGTCAGTGCAAAATATCAAAGTTTGGCATTTAAGCATATTATAGATGAACTATCAGATGATGAAATGAATATTTATAAATGGGGAAGAAATTCAAAATCGAAATCCCAAGCTAAAAGTACTTCAATAATAAATTATAGAATTTCAACTGGTCTTGAGTGCCTTTTAGGATACTTGTATTTTAAAGGCAATAGTCCGAGAATTGATGAAATAATGAGTATAATTATAGATTTTCTGTTAGATGAGGATAAAAAAGATGATAAATAAAGATAGTAGAAATGATGATAAAAATTTGGTATATGGAAGAAATGTGGTTTTAGAGCTCTTAAAAAAAGAAGAAGATGTACTAGAGGAAATTTATATTTATAGCGGAATTGAGAAGAGTTTTACTGATGAATTAAATAGAGAAGCTAATAGCAAAAAGATTAAAATAACTAGTTTAGACAAGAAACAATTTGAAAAAATCTCTAGTGAGCAAAAAAGCCAAGGTGTAGTGGCGAGAATAAAACCATATAAATACAGTTCATTAGAAGATATATTAGAATTTTCTAAAGCAAAAGAAAAGGATCCTTTTTTGTTGATCTTAGATAAAATAGAGGATCCTCATAATCTGGGTGCTATAATAAGAACTGCAGAAGCATTTGGAATCCATGGAATAATACTTCCACAGCATCGCTCTGCACATATAAATCCTACAGTATATAAGACATCTGCAGGAATAGTTTCACATATCAGGATATGCATTGAAAATAACATCAATAATACCATTGATTATCTTAAAAAGAATAATTTTTGGATTTACGGAGCTGATGCAAATGCTAAAATGTTAAGCTATAATATTGATTATAAAGGACCAATTGCTTTAATAATAGGAAATGAAGGTAAAGGAATAAGTAGACTTACTTCTTTAAAATGTGATATACTGATAAAAATACCATTATATGGAAAAACAGAATCATTAAATGCATCTGTGGCTGCAGGAATAATCATGTATGATATAACCAGAATAAGAAATACTAAAAGTTTACTATGAAATATATATTTATTGATGGATATAATGTTATTAATTCCTGGAAAGAATTGAAAGAATTAAAGAAAACAAACTATGGACTTGCCAGAAGTAAGCTCATAGAACTATTAGAAAATTATTCTTCTATTAATGAATGCAAAATTCAAATTGTATTTGATGCATATTTAAGCCATAATAAGGTTAATTCAAGAGAAGAGATAAGCAGAAACTTGATCATCGTATTTACAAAAGAGGGTGAAACGGCAGACACTTATATTGAAAAAACAATAAATAAAATTGGCGGTAAATATAATACTTGCGTTGTAACATCAGATAATATTGAAAAACAAGTAGTTTTTAAAAATGGAGCTTCTACAATGACTTCTGAAGAATTTTATCATGAAGTAGAATTTAATAAAAATAAGATAAGAAAAAAAATAAATAAAAATTACTCAGATAATAAAATTGCAGTTGAAGATATAATAAGCATAGATATTATAAAGAAATTAAAAAAATTGAGGGATGAATGAATTTTTAACACTTGAAAGTTATATGGGGAGGAGTAAATATGAGTGAAAAAAGGAGTGCCGAACTTAAAAAAAAGTATAGTGATTTACTCGATGAGGAACTTGTTTTACTTGCAAAAGAAGGGGATTATGAAGTTCAAGAATACATAATCAGTAAATACGAGAATTTTGTCAAATCTAAAGCTAAGAGTTATTTTTTAATTGGTGCAGATAAAGAAGACATATATCAAGAAGGCATGATTGGATTATTTAAAGCCATGAGGGATTTTAAAGCGGATAAGCTTTCTTCTTTTAAAGCATTTGCTGAATTATGCATAACAAGGCAAATAATAACTGCTATAAAGACTGCCTCTAGGCAAAAGCATAGACCATTAAATACCTATGTTTCTATAAATAGACCATTATATGACGAAGAATCAGAAAAGACTCTGGAAGATACGCTCGTTTTAAACAGGATTTATGACCCGGAAGAGATAGTAGTGAGTAAAGAAAAATTAAAAACCCTTCAAGATGAAATGAATGAATCGCTTTCAAGTTTAGAATTAGAAGTGTTAACCTATTATCTTTCAGGTAAAAGTTATCATGAAATTGCGATAAAATTGCAAAGACAGGCAAAATCAATCGATAATGCTTTGCAAAGGGTTAAGAGGAAATTAGAAAAATGCTTGGATAATTTATAATTTCATTGACAAACATTTA
>WQUF01000203.1 GCA_009785875.1 Oscillospiraceae bacterium
AAGTATTTTAATGAAAAGATTCCATAGTATTTAGTATTCTATGGAATCTTTTTCTAATATAAAGAATATTATTTAATATCGATTAATTTTTTATAGGAGTGTATATGGATTTTTTTGAACAATTAAAACAAAGTCAAATAATGCTTAATGATAACCTTGAAAGCTATGGAGACGGTTTGTTCACTCGTAAATATGCAGATAAAGATCCTAGAAAACCTAGAGAGGAAGTATTTGAATGTCCTATTTCTGAAGAATCCAAGGAAGAAAGTAGAAGGGTAGAGCTGGAAGTTTTGAGGAAAAGAAGTGGCAATTTTTCTCAAGGAGTTGATATTTCAGAGAATATGCAGAGAATCGATATTGAGCTTATGAATCCTCCCATAGAAGATTGGAATTACATGCCTCTTCCCAGTAAAGCTGACATGATTCCTTTAATAGCTTCAATCGAGAGCATAGGCTTGCTTCAACCGCTCATTTTATTGAAACAAGAGGATGGCACCTATACTGTTTTAAGTGGAAGAAGCAGGTATCTTGCACTTAGCTATCTTTATAATAAGAACCCTTTGGATAGATTCAAGTATCCTATGTGTTTTGTGCTGGATGAAAAAAAAGTCGATGATCAGTTTATTAAGGCTCTAATCATCGATAGTAATTTTACTTACAGAAAAATACCTCAGCATATATTCATTAGAATGATCCTGGAGAGGCATGTTATCTTAAAAAATAGCAAGATGTTTAGAAGCGAATCTAATGTGGCTCGAGAGCTGGCAGCAGAATTTAATATGTCTGAGAGTAGCGTTTACAATTATTTGAGCTTATCGAATCTATCAGACGAGGTTATGACGCTTTTATTTGAAAAGAGAATTTCTCTTAGAGTCGCAGGAGCTTTTGCAAGAGTGAAACCTGATGTACAAGTTAAGATACTCAATAATATCGATTTTAAAGATGTGAACTTTTATTTTAAAATAGACTATATCACAAGGGATAGAGGAGTAAAGACAGAAGAAGAAGTTAAAAAAAGAATCAATAGCGCAAATAATTCAGTACCGAAGGATGTTGGATTCTTTGTAAAATTAAATAGTGGATTGTTAAAGCTATTCATGGATAAGATAATTGAGTTTTTAAAGGAAGCTGTAGTGAAATATTCTCTTGCTATTGGGAAGGGAAGTGTTGCAAGGATTTTCAAGCTTAAATACGATAAAGCATTGATGAAGTACCTTGCTGCAAAGAACTATGTTGACGAGAATGTACTCAAGGGATTGAATGCAAAAACTATATCTGATGTATTTAAGCTATGATTTATAAAAATCGTTCTACATTATATGACAAGTCACTTGCTGTAATAAAATGACGAAAGTGAAGTTATAAGACGTTTAGGGATATAGCCATGCATTTCTTTATGCAAAAAATGTCTTACTCGATAAAATTCTACTGTAAAATTATATAATCTCTCGAATTTCAAAGAAAATCTTAAGGAATATCTTTTAGTTTCTGATTAATGTTTCCTTCTCTCAAAAAACCGTAATTTTGGAGTTAATGGGCGATGATTTGTTCTGCTTTTTTAGCTTTAACTAATATATTTATGTACTATGATCGATTTTAAGAAAAGATGATCATAATTATAATATATTTAATGTTAATAAAGGAATAAAAGGATGCCACAATTTAATGAATTTCAAATTCAAGCTATTCATTCTGATAAAAAACAAATTTTAGTAGTAGCTGCACCTGGATCAGGCAAGACAACTGTTTTAGTGAACAGGATTTTAGATTTAGTCTCTACTAAAAAAATAAATCCTTATGAGATAGTAGTAATAACCTTCACTAAAAAAGCAGCTCTTAACATGGAGGAGAGGTTTAAAAAGCTTTATAGTTCTGAAGTATTGCCGTTTTTTGGAACATTTCACTCTTTCTGCTACAGGATTTTATTAAGTGAAGGTTATACTATAAAAATCATATCTGAAAGTGAAAAATACGATCTGTTTAAAAAATTCGTCTATGAATTGACTGGGAAAGTCATGCCCAAGTCTAAACATATAAATAAAGATTTATATAAAAATGAGATCATAATGAAGAGATATGTGGATTATAAAAAGGAAAACAGTCTATTTGATTTTGATGATCTTGAAGACGAAGTCATCAAGCTTCTTGGAACAGAGTCTATAAGGATTAAATATAATAGTAAATACCATCATATTTTAGTAGACGAATTCCAGGATTGCAACGATAAGCAGATTTATATTCTAAAAAAGTTTAGTGAGTCTTCCATCTTTTGTGTTGGAGATGAGGATCAATGCATCTATACGTTTAGAGGTTCCAACCCTGAATATATGGTTACTTTTTGTGATCATTTTAAAGAAGGAATAAAGCTGGACCTTCCTGTAAACTATAGGTGTCCTAAGAATATCGTCTTGATGTCTAAGAATTTGATAAAATACAACAAGAAGAGAAATGATAAAGATATAAACTATTTTCGAGAAACAGACGGTGAAATAAATTTATTAGACCACGAAAATGAGGATAATGCACATGCTTCTTTGTTAAAAAGTTTACAGTCCTTAAAATGTGAAAATACCTGCGGAGTTTTAGTGAGGACAAATAAGGAGATCATACCTATATTATTCAGCCTTTTTAAAAAGAATATTGCAGCGTGTGTAAGAGATGGTCTCAGCTTTTTAGATTTTAAAACTATAAAGGATTTGGAGAATTTAATAAAACTTTCCATGAATTTTAACAATAAAGATGCTTTTCTAGAGCTTACACCATATATCTCAAAGATTGAAAAGCAATCTATTTTGAAGCAGGGTGATCTGTTCAATTATTGCAGGAGATTTTCACTATATAAGAGAAGAAGGGTCCTTATTTTAAAGATAATTACTTTGATTTTAAGATTTAGCGATAAAATGAGCGTCATGAAGATCTTTAAGTATTTTCCATATTATAATAAGATTATAGATTTTAAAGAAATAGATAGCATCATAGAAGATCTTAATTTAAATGATTATAACTTAAATGATATATTAAATCATTTAAAATATTTGGAGAATTCTCTATATAATAAGAACAGCAATATAACAATAAGCACAATCCATGGAATTAAAGGTATGGAATTTGACGAAGTGCACATATTAAATGCATGTGAAGGCTTTTTGCCAATTACCACTAAAGATTCAAATATAGAGGAAGAAAGAAGGATATTTTACATCGCAATAACGAGAACAAGAGAAAAATTGACAATCCATCACATTAAATATTATTTGGAAAAGGAAAGAGAAAAGTCTAGATTTTTAAAAGAATTGTATGATAATATAAATGTGATTTAGTGAATGGGGGATACTTATTTATGGATTTTTGGGAAAGTGTTCTTGAAATTAAAAATGATCTAATCAAATGGAGGAGAGCTTTTCATAGCCATCCTGAGCTTAGCTTTGAAGAATGGAAAACTTCTTCATTCATCAAGGTACTTTTAAAAAGCGAAGGAATAGAATATAAAGAGTATGCTAATACTGGAATAGTTGCTACAATTTATGGTAACGGTACTAAAACAGTAGCTGTAAGAGCCGATATGGATGCTTTACCGATCACAGAATTAAAATTTTTAGAATATTCTTCTAAAGAAAAAGGCAAAATGCACGCATGTGGTCATGATGCTCATATGGCAATGGTTCTTGGTGCGATTAAAATAATAAATAAATTTAAAGATAGATTAAAGGGAAATGTGAAATTCATCTTTGAGCCTGGAGAAGAAGATACTGGTGGTGCTTCTATCATGATATATGAAGGATGCCTTAAAAACCCTGATGTTCTTGCAATAATTGGTCTCCATGTGAGAGAAGATATAGATTCTGGTAAGATTGGAATAAAAAAAGGCATAGTAAATGTGAGCTCTAACCCTTTTAAGATCATAATAGAAGGCAAGGGAGGACACGGTGCATTTCCAGAAAATACTGTGGATCCAATCTTTGTTGCATGTCAAATGATAATGGCCATACAAGGCATAATCACGAGAGAGCTTCCTGCAACTGTTCCAACTGTGATCACAATAGGCGAGATTAAAGCTGGATCCTCTGGAAATATCATTCCAAAGACTTGTGAAATAAATGGTATAATAAGGACATTAAAAGATGTGCATAGGCAATTTATTAAAAAGAGGATCGTAGAAATAGGTGAAGGAATTGCAAAGAGCTTTAGGGCTGAAGCTGCTTTTAACATAATCGATGGATATCCAGCTCTTTTAAACGATAATAAGATAATGGATATTGTAGAAGGATCAGCTAAAAAAGTGGTAGGAGAGGAGAATATAATTTACTTGGAAAATCCGCTTATGAGTGTGGAAAGCTTTGCATATTTTGCTAAAGAGAAACCTTGTGCATTTTATTTTCTTGGAATCAGGAATGAAGAAAAAGGAATTATTTACCCTGCTCACAGCCCTCAATTTGACATAGATGAGGACGCTCTTTTGTATGGAACTTGCATGCATTGTACTGCTTTGTTTGATCTTCTTGAAAATTTATGATTTTCAAAAAGTATATTTTTTTCATAATAGGACAAGATATTAGTGAAGGTGACAAACGCTAAAAGAGTAAACTAAAAGGCAGGTGGCACAGATGAAAGTTTCTTTTAAAAAAGACTTTACTGGAAAAAGCACAGATAATAATGATCTTTTAGAAAGACTTCAAGCTTTAGCAGAGGATAGACTTAATGAAAGAAATGGTGCTATTAGTAACAGTTTGTACTCAGCAGATGTAACACCGGAATCAAAAAAAAGACAATTTGACCGAAATGAAGAAATGAATACGCTAAGGGATAGTTCTAGTGAATTTGATTAACAGTTAAATAAAGAATCTCAGATGAGCCTGCTACTCGTGTTCTAGCAGGTTTTTTTCAATTCTGTTAGAATTCAGTTCACAATTATGCTCAATAATGCTATAATACAGTAACGATTAAGATAAATCGTATTTTTTGTAAATCTGGAGTGATGATGTGAAAGTTACTATTGGACAAAATGAAAAGGATCAAAGGTTAGATAAATTTTTAAGGAAATGGCTTAAAGATGTTCCACTTGCTGCTATATTTAAAACCATCAGAATAGGTGACGTTAAAATAGACGGAAAGAAAATAAAGGATGAATCTTACATACTGAATTTAGGTGATGAATTAGAGGTTTTTGGCTTAGATAAATTTATAAATCATGAAGAGGAAACTCCGCTTAAATTTAACAAGGTGGAGCATGGCTTTTTAAAGGTAATCTATGAAGATAAAAATATATTGTCAGTTGAAAAATGGCCTGGTGTTTT
>WQUF01000204.1 GCA_009785875.1 Oscillospiraceae bacterium
ATTCTAGAAAGGTAAATAGAATAGATGCGGTTTGCCATTTCTCATTGAGAGAGGTGGTGGCTTTATATGATGCATAGTGATATGTCTACATACGAAACAATAATGCTAATTATTAATCTAATTAACATTATAATCACTATATTAAAATATATAAAAGACCAAAAAAAATAACCGCTTCTGTTTTCAGCCTAAGCGGTGTTTGTAATCTTATAAATTTATAAGGCAAACCGTAAAAAGGTTCTAATGCCTTTCAATAAAGTTAATATATCACATTTTACTTTTTCTGTCAATGTATCATTTTACTTTCTGCAAATATTTTCTCTTCACTTTTCTGCTAATATATATTAACTTTATTTAAAAACCCTCAGTTTTTGCTGAGGGCTTTTAGTTTACATTGCTAAATTGTCATCGATATCTCCGCCATTTTTAAATTGGCTATTATAAAGATCCGCATAGAATCCACCTTTATCAAGGAGTTCTTGATGAGTTCCTTTTTCAATTATCTTTCCATGATTCATGACCAATATAGAATCGGCATTTTTAATTGTAGATAATCTATGGGCGATTACAAAGCTTGTTCTTCCTTTCATTAAATTTACCATAGCTTCTTGGATCAAATGCTCTGTCCTGGTATCTACACTGCTCGTTGCTTCATCTAGAATCAATATAGTTGGATTTGCTAAAATTGCCCTTGCAATCGTTAAAAGTTGTTTTTGTCCTTGGGATATATTTGAAGCTTCTTCATTTAATACTGTGTCATACCCTTCAGGAAGTGTCCTTATAAACCTATCAGCATAAGCAGTCTTTGATGCCATGATGATCTCATCATCAGTAGCCTCAAGCCTTCCATATCTTAAATTTTCTTTAATTGTATCGTTAAACAGCCATGTATCTTGAAGAACCATTCCAAATGTCCTTCTCAAATCTCCTCTCTTGAAATCCCTTATATCCACATCATCGATGGTAATCCTTCCCGAATTAACATCGTAGAACCTCATGATCAAGTTTACAATAGTGGTTTTACCTGCCCCAGTAGGTCCAACTATGGCAATAGTCTCTCCTTCTTTTACATCCATCTGCATATCTTGAATCAATATATTATCTTTACTATATCCAAAGTTGACATCTTCAAATTTAACTTCTCCAGTGAGGTTCTTTACAACCTTCTTGTAAGTGTCATAATCTACAAGCTGACAAGTCTGCTTCTTTAATTCAGTACTATCTATGACTTTTAAAACATCCTCATCGGTTAAAGCTGATCTTTCTTTTACAGTAACTTCACCTTTTTTCAGCATCGCTTCAGCATACTTTTTATAAGTATCGTCAGTGACGACTTCTAGAGCTTCTCCATTTACTATTTCATTAAAAGGCAATAATCGTTTAGCAACAAAATCTGGTACCATGGCTTTCGCAGGTACTTCCTCTTCTTCACCAAGAAGTTCAAATACCCTTTCAGCTGATGCTATAGTTAATTGTATTATATTCGCTATATTCGAAGTTTGTGCAATTGGCATGGTGAATTGCTTTGAATAAGTTATTAATGCCTGAATACCCCCGAGTGTCAAAGAACCTGTTGCTACCTTTATACCACCTATTATACAAACTGCAACATAATTCAAATTACCAACAAAATTTATTATAGGCATCAAAATCCCTGAGAAAAATTGCGCTTTCCAAGCGGATTTATAAAGCTCTCCACTTATATCATAATATTTTTCACGAGAAATCTTTTCCCTTCCAAAAGCCTTTATTATTGTATGACCTGTATACATCTCTTCAATGTGGCCGTTTAAATCTCCCAAGCTATTTTGTTGCCTTGTAAAGTACTTTTGAGAAGCCTTTGCTGTAAAGGAAACAATTATGAGTGCCACAGGAACGACTAATACTGTTACTAAAGTTAAAAGAGGACTTATAGTGAGCATCATTATTAAAAAACCAATTATCTGTGTTATGGATGTTATAACTTGAGTCGCACTCTGCTGTAATGTCATACTAATATTATCTATGTCATTGGTCATGCGGCTTAATATATCACCACGAGGTCTTGAATCAAAAAACTTAAGTGGTAACCTATTTAGTTTTGCATCTACCTCTTTCCTCAAATTATATATTAGGTTTTGGGTTACCCCAGTCATTATATACTGTTGAAAATAATTAAGAAGTGAACTGATTAAATAAAGTCCAATTAGGATCAATAAAATCATACCGATGTAATTAAAGTCAATTGAAACATCAGGTGCTGCGGGATTGCTTAAATGAGTTATTTTACCTGAAATACCTTCTACAAGTTTATCTGTTGCTTTAGCCAGTATTTTTGGACCTATTATCGTAAAAATTGTACTCCCAATAGCCAATATAAATACAAATATTATCTGAGGAAGTTTTGGTCTTAAAAACGCAAGTAATTTTTTAAGAGTTCCTTTAAAATCTTTAGCTTTTTCAACAGGTCTTCCGGCAAAGCCCATAGGACCGCCACCGTGTCGTCTTACTCTTGGTCTATCTTGTTTATTCTCACTCATGCTATCTCCTCCTCTGACAATTGTGAAAGCACAAGCTCTTTATAAGTCGGACAATTTTTAATAAGCTCCTTGTGCGTTCCAATTCCAACCATCTCTCCATCTTCTAAAACAATTATTCTATCAGCATCCATAACTGTGCTTACCCTTTGCGCAACGATGACTAATATCGCATCTTTTACTTTATCTTTAAGAGCTGCTCTTAATTTAGCATCAGTTTTAAAGTCTAAAGCAGAAAAACTATCATCGAAAATATAAATATCAGGTCTTCTTACAAGAGCTCTTGCAATGGAAAGACGTTGCTTTTGACCACCTGATATATTAGTTCCGCCCTGTGAAATATAATCATTAAATTTATCTTCTTTTTCATCGATAAAGTCCATAGCTTGTGCAATTTCAGCTGATTCTTTAACTTCTTCATCTGAAGCATTTTCTTTTCCATATCTTATATTTTCAGAGATGCTTCCTGAGAAGAGCATTGCCTTTTGAGGAACAAAACCAATTTCATTTCTCAAATCCTCTTGAGAAATATCTTTTATATTAATTCCATCTATATCAATGCTTCCACTTTGAATATCGTAAAATCTCGGTATCAAGTTTACAAGAGTTGTCTTACCCGATCCAGTGGATCCTATTATAGCTGTTGTTTCACCTGATTTAGCTTTAAAAGAAATATTCTTTAAAGCAGGTTTCTCGGCTCCAGGATAGCTAAATACCACATCTTTAAATTCTAAAGTGACATTTTCATTTTTTGTTTCAGGCAATTTTAAAACATTATCTTTATCTTCAATTTTTGGTTCTATAGCTAAAACTTCATTAATTCTTGTCGCAGAAACCTGAGCCCTTGGAACCATTATAAACATCATAGTGAGCATCATAAACGACATCATTATCTGTATCATATATTGCACAAAAGCCATCATATCCCCAATCTGTATTGTACCAGCGTCGATAGCATGAGCTCCAGTCCAAATAATAGAAAGTGGTGTTACATTCATAGCTATGAGCATTATAGGACCTACAAACGCCATTATTCTAAATATCTTCAGTGCATTTTTAAAATAATCTGTATTAGCCTTATTAAATCTTTCGGCTTCATATTCATCTCTGTTAAAAGCCCTTATAACTCTAATTCCAATTAGTTTTTCCCTCAATACTTGATTGATTTTATCTAAGAATTTCTGCATCTTTTGGAAATATGGAATTGCAACCGATGCAAAAGTTACAATTATTACGAGAAGTATTGGCACTATAACTATTATTAACCAAGATAAACTTCTTGCTTTACTAACTGCCATGATTATTCCTCCCACAGCCATCATAGGAGCAGTAATCATCATCCTGAAAAACATCATGACAACCATTTGTACTTGCGTTATATCATTTGTATTTCTTGTTATTAAAGATGCAGTCCCTACTCTATCAAATTCTCCTAAAGAAAAAGTCTCAACGTGGGAAAACAACTTTCTACCAACGTCCCTACCAAAGCCCATAGCTGTTTTAGAGGATAAAAAGCTCACAATAAGAGTACAGGTCATGCTTCCTATTGCTATAAGCAACATAAATCCTCCCGCTCGTATAATGTAATTTTGTTGATATTTACTAGTATCTATTCCAAGTGCACTGTATTCATTTTTAATATATGGAGAAGTTGCTTGCGATAATAAACTTTCTGGAATACCTGCCATTTGCTGATCTACAGTATCTCTCATCTTTTGAATCTGATCAGCAGGCATTGCTTTCATAATCTGAGCAATTACAGTAAAAATATCTGCATTAGGATCTATTTTGCTCAACATAGCTTGCATTTGGGGGCTAGGAGCTTGACTACTATTATCACTTGACTTATTCATGAAAGATTGTAAAACTTTCTGTACATCATTATTATTTTCTTGCATGAGCTTATCTACTCCAGAAACGCTCATAATAGCCTTTGCCATTATAGGATCTAGAGTATTTATTGTATCTTTATCAGTAGTATTTAACACATAAATTGGTTCATTTGCGAGATCAGGATAGGTTTTAACATATTTATCATAATCTTGTGAGCTCTTATCGATTAATAAATAGTTCGCATCAACTATTTTCTTGTTATCATCAGTTAAAAAGATGCTAAGCTTGTCATATTCAGTTTTTCTCAAAGCATCAGGAACAGCGTTTACAATACCATTTCTTTGTATGCCATAGTTTACTATATCAGACATTATATTGGGTAAATTTAAATCTGCCATAGCTTGAAAAAACGCAAAAATAAATATGAATATTACCATTACTGTGAATGGCTTTAGGTATTTTAATAACTTTAGCAAATGTCATCAACTCCATTTTCTATAATTTATTTTTTCTAAGCTTTAAAAATTCATTTATCTTCTTTAATGAAATAATTAAGCGTATTACCTCCTCATTTCCCAGATATTCACTTAACTCGTTAACAAATTTTACCATTTCATCAGCATGTTTTGTATACAATTTTTCTCCTTTTTCAGTTAATTTAACTCTTATAGCTCTCCTATCTGTTTCATCCATAGTTCTTACCACAAAACCTGCTTGTTCTAGATTTCCTATGGTCTGAGTTATGCTTGAACGAGTCACACTACATTTTTCGCTCAATTCAGATGCTTTTATCCCGTTTTCATTTTTATTAGTTAGTTCTTGCTTTAATACATTTAAAAGCATGATCTCTGAAGGTGTTACTCCAGGCTGGATATCATCAAAATTTGTCCTTTTAAATTGTCTTAAAACATCCATTAGTTCTCTAGCAAGATCTGTACTATTTTCTTCTTTCATTTAGCACTTCACCTCTTGATGTGATAAATCGTTAACTAAGTTAATAATTAAGTTACTTAACAAATAATATTATAATTATTTATTTTAAAAAATCAATAGCATTTTAAATTTTTTTTACAATATAAGTTACTTGTACAATTATTTATGCCACATATGGAACTAATTATTCAAATATATTATATAAAAAAATACCTTTGAAAATTTTTCAAAGGTATTAAGCATCCATTCTTTTTAAAGCTCCATTTTTCAGATCGACTAAAATGACTTCCGATCCGATTTTCACTATTTTACCCCACTCAATTTCAATAAAATCATTTTTAGAAAACCAACCTTGTTTTCCAACTGGAATAATTAAATATTTAATTCTATTGTTTATACAGTCAATAACATAGTCAGCTATGTAGCCTACTCTACTGCCAGAACTAATATCGATTAATTCTAATGTTTTAATGCCGTTTAAGGAATGTAACGAAAAATCCATTAGACCTCCATAAAAAAGTTTTAATAAATTATATTTAAAATATAAAAATATAGAACTGGCATCATCATTATTGACTATATAATTTTCTAAATTTACATGTGCTTTCTCATGTTCTTTAATGCATTTTTTTCAAGTCTTGATACTTGCGCCTGAGATATCCCAATTTCATCTGCAACTTCCATTTGCGTTCTCCCTTGGAAAAACCTCATGCTGAGTATTAATTTTTCTCTTACGCTTAGTTTTTTCATAGCTTCTCTTAAAGAAATATTGTCCAGCCAATTTTCGTCTTTATTTTTAGTATCTGATATTTGATCCATAATGAATATAGAGTCTCCTCCATCGTTATAAATGGGCTCGAATATGGATACCGGATCTTGTATTGCATCAAGAGCAAAGACTACTTCTTCTCTGGAAATATTTAATTCTTTAGCTATTTCTCCAATAGTTGGTTGTTGATTTTTTTCTCTAACAATTCTCTCTTTTACTTGAAGAGCTTTATAGGCTATATCCCTTAATGACCTACTTACTCTTATAGAATTGTTATCTCTTAAATATCTTCTTATTTCCCCAATTATCATAGGTACAGCATAGGTCGAAAACCTTACATTTTGATTTAAATCAAAATTATCTATAGCTTTTATGAGTCCGACACATCCTACTTGAAATAGGTCATCCGGGTTTTCACCTCTGTTATTAAACCTCTGTATGACACTTAAAACAAGCCGCAGGTTGCACCTAATGAATTCATCCCTGCAATCATTTTCCCCATTTCTCATTCTTTTAAGGAGCTCTCTCATTTCTTTCTCTTTTAAAACAGGAAGTTTTGAAGTATTAACTCCACAAATTTCAACTTTATTTGATATCATCGAATTCGCCCCCTTTAAATGACTACAACCTAATTATTATCTGTTGGAGGCTTTTTTATACCATGAGACAAGCTAAATTATTCTGCTAATCTCTTTTTTTAGTCTTTTTATTATTCTTTTTTCTAGTCTTGAGATATATGACTGAGATATTCCAAGATGGTCTGCCACCTCTTTTTGAGTGAGCTCACCTCCCCCATCTAAACCGAATCTTAATTTTACAATTTCCTTCTCTCTAAAATTCAATTTTTTTAGTGCGAGATTCAATAAATCCTTATCTATTTCTTCCTCTATTATGTCATATACGCTGTCATTGCCTGTACCTAATATATCTGACAATAAAAGCTCATTACCATCCCAATCGGTATTTAGTGGTTCGTAAAATGAAATTTCAGCTTTTACTTTATTATTTCTCCTAAGGAACATAAGGATTTCATTTTCAATACATCTGGACGCATACGTTGCAAGTTTTATGTTCTTATTAGGATCAAAAGTATTTACAGCTTTAATAAGCCCAATAGTGCCTACAGATACTAGATCCTCTACATTTAAGCCAGTGTTTTCAAATTTTTTAGCGATGTAGACTACAAGTCTTAAATTTCTTTCGATAAGATCCTTTCTAACAGAATTATTGCCATAAGATAATTCCTGAAGTAAAACGACTTCTTCTTCCCTAGTCAGGGGAGGTGGGAGAGCATCGTTTCCTCCTATATAGAAAATCTTTCTACAGGTCTTTTTAAATCTAACAAAAAGCCTATTGAGCAATATTTTTACATTTAACATCTTCGCCTCCTAAATTAAAAGTGCTTTATTGAGTAATGCTTTATATTCATTTTCTTTAGAAAATTTTACATCAGCTATCGCTATAATCACTTCCTTTTCCATGAAGTTTCCATCTTTATTGATCGCAAATCTTTCAGGCTTAAAAGCCTTCATGGTGCCTTTTGTACCATCTGCAGTGTTATAAGGAATTAAGTAACATTTGTCTGCATCTATAAGAGCATCGTCGATTAAGTCTTTTTCTAAAAGGACAACGGGTAGATTGGTAATGGGTTCTTTTAATTCATTTCCTGTGTCTAAAAATGAATTTATCTTTATGCATTTATTAAACATATTTATCTCTATTTCGAATATATAATTGGTAGTAGATATCCTTTCTTTTAAAAAATAATATAGCCTGTCCAAAATTAAGATTAAAATCATGATTCCAGTTATAATATCAGTAGCTCTTATTCTATATATAAAAAGGTATATGGTGCTCTTGCCATTTATTTCTATAAAAATCATGAAACCTGCGAGCAAAAAAGTAAATGATAAAAAAAGCAGGCTAGATTTTAAAAGAAGCATCAAATTTTTATGACCAACTACAACAGCTACCATAAGTAATTCAACAATAAGCTTAATAAGTAGATTGCTGAGGATAATATTCAAATTGCTATATAAAACTAAAAGTGCGTAAACTGTTCCTATGGAGGATGATAATAAACACTTTTTGTAATTCATCTTTATACCCAATGATTTAACTAAAACAAATAGCAAAAATAAATTAACTATAAAATTACCGAAAGAGAAGATATCAACATAAATCACCATATTGATCTCACCTGATATTATTATAATACTTATAATAGGAAATATTTGTCATAATATATATGTTAATTATATTTAAATTATTTATTTTATATAAAATATGAGTAACAAAATTCTTTAAAAAAATTATTTTTTTTAATCATCTTATTTTAAATAATTCATATAATAAATTATAAGTATTATGATTGAAAGGATTATATGCATGAAAAAAGAAATTGAAGAAAGGATAATAATTGGTGAGGATCTTAGACCAAATTATAGACTTAAAACTGATCGTACTAGAATTACTGCTGAGGAAATACCTTTAAATCACTCGCCGGAATTCATAGAAGAGATGAGAAAGCAGGAAAGAGATGTCCTCATCAGAAGATCTAAAATTTTCAATGAAAAGCCCGAGTATTTTAGAGATGTTCAAATGATCGATATCGATATAATAAACGATGATTTCGCTCCCTGGAATCTGTTTGAATGGCCTTCTAAAATGGAACAAGTAGATCTCATCCGATCAATAGAAAATATAGGCTTAATTTATCCTATTTATGTCACGGTGTCCAAAGATGGAAGATATAATGTGATAATTGGAAGGTGCAGACTTCTCGCCTTTTGCGATATATATCAAAAAACTGGCGGACTAGATAAATATAGATATATTCCTTGCTATGTGATACCTTTTGAAGAAGTTGATGAATTGTTTATCAGATCTATGATGATAGAATCGAACATCTGTTTCAGAAAAATTTCTAAAGGTAATATGGTAAGAGCACTCTTAGAAAACTACGAGATCATGAAAAAGGTCAAAAAATATCGTAATGAGTCTAATATCGGGATGGAATTGTCGAAGCAGTTTCAAATAAGTGAATCCACAGTTTTCAATTATCTTAAGGTCAAAAGCCTATGTGAACCAGCTCAAACTCTTCTTTACGATGATGAGATCAGCATGCAAGTGGCAACTTATCTGACAAAAGTTCCAAAAGATAAACAAGAGAAGATCTTAGAAGCTTGCGGAAAAGAAGGAGTAAAGGCGATTTTCAGATTGAAACTCTTGACGAGGGATGAAAACATAACTATAGAACAGCTTCAAAGGGAAATAAACAGAGTAAATTCACTTATGCCTGAAAAAACCAGAATTGCCATCGAGGTGAGCAAAGTCCTTTTAAATCCATTGATGCAGCATCTTTTAAATTTTAAAAGAAATGAAGCTGCAGCACAAGCCTCCAGGATGCGAGGCAAATTCGATAATGTATTTAATGTAAGATTTAATGAAAAAGATCTAGTGTATTATAAAGGCATGATCGATGAAATTGTACTAAAGAAATTAACGTCAAAAACCTTGAGAAATATGTCAAAAATAAGATAAAAATTTACTATTCACTATTACCATTATTCAATATTCATTATTCACTCCTATTTGTCCCTCCTAAAGAATCGAAAATGGTCAAAAGTCCTATTGAACCATTTATGTAAACCTCTAAAAGGCCTGTGGACTGTTTGCTATGCAATAAATAAGAATCCTTCGTACATAGGTTCGTTTTATAAAAAAATGTATTAAGCATTTTGTCTAAATTTATCGAAAGAGTTATTCGCAACCTTAGCTTTAAAATTTAATTTTTTGGAGTTAACTATTGATTTAGTCTTAATACAAAATAAAATTAAGTTGTAAAAAAACAAGGACACAATTTATAAACTGCGTCCTGTTTTCAATCTCAAGATATTAACAACTATACGTGATAAAAACCATGCTATTTGTAGCTGGTTGTGGGCATCATTAGAACAAATATAGGCTGTGTACTGCAACTAGGCATTGAAATACTTTTCGGAATACATTTCTGGATCTCAGCTAAATCTGATGCTGGCGGTACACCGTTAACAGTCTGCAGAACGTCATCTCTATCATAGAACTTGCCCTGCCCATTAATATAGCTCACATAAAGCTTAGTAGTCCACCCTTGAGTATCTATCCAAGGTCCTGTACCGACTGAAATGCCTGTACCATTGATAGCACTCTTAATACCAACGCTTGTCGGACCATCAACAGTTGAAAAGCTGTTGATGTAAAGATCTTCGATTTTTACATTAGGTTTGTTTGGACACTCAACAGCATTGTCGATGAATATACTTGCACCGTCTGTTTTGGTAAACACATCATATATACCCAGACCAACTGCATAGTGATCTGTCACGTTATCTGCAACTTTATACTGTGCGTAACCATTCACCGTTCCATTGTGGCTCATGTAATCATTTTGATTAGTTGGATCATAAGGAGCCTCGTTTTGGAAGAAATACATTCTGCCGCGCTCACCCATCCAAAGAGCAGTATATTTCTGGAAATGCTCATCAAAGAGTCCATAAGTAGTCACATCATTTCCGGAAACAATCAGCCCGTAATCAGCAGTATTTTTAGACCATCCAACCCCATTGCCGTGATCAGCTCTCCAAATCCAAAAATGATCACCGATAACATTGTTGCTGTTGATCTGCACCGCTGTGGATACATTCACATTCCCATCGAGAAAACCACCGACACGACAGATAGTATCAAAAAGAACAGTAGGATTAGAAGCATGGTTATTGCATGAGCCGGTACCACCAACTCTAAGCAGGTATTCCGAACTATACTGAGCATCATACATAACACCAGCTACTGTTACACCATCTATATCATCGATAAACAGCGCACCATATTTATTATTTGCGCTTGGAACCAAAGTAGCGTATCCTATGCCAAGTACAATAGCATTCGGTTTTGTAACATGAATAGGCTCGTCCACATAATATATACCAGGGGTGAGAAGGATGTTCTTGCCACAGATAAGTGCCGCATTGATGGTGGCTGCAGTGTCCTTGCCAGCCTGTGCTATGTAAAAATTGCTGATGTCAATAGATGTCCCCTTACCCATATTAGTATCAGACCAGGAAGTACCTGTTGCATTGCATCTCAGTGCAGGAAGGAATACCTTATATTCTCCATTGTCCATGTAGAGGAAAGGTTTCTCGCGAATGACTGGAGTATTAGCCACTACCACGTTGGTGCCGCCGCTTGTGTCCTTATTAGAGCCGTTGTCTGGAATGTTTCCTGTGCAACCCTGCATCATATTTACCATGGTAATACCGTGAACACCGCTAAACTCATCGCCGTTTAAAGCACTGTTCCTCGTGTAGAACTGCTGCCCTGACCATGAGCCGACAGATTTGGAGAACCTGCTATCTGCGATAAAACCACCACTTGCCCAACCGTAGTTCCAATCAAGATCAGTGTTACATGTGACATCTAATCGACGCGCTGGAGCTGCTTGAGCCACTGCCCATCTAAACTCGTTATCATAAGATGGATTGCTATTGGACTGGTTTACCTGTACGTTTTCAATGGAACGCCAGAAGGTACAAGTCGCATTGTTGTTTTCAAGATGAGGTGGTGTGAGAATCGTTCCCAATTTTACGTCAGTTGGTATGCTTCCAAGGCCGTAGATGCTGGTGTAAAATCCGATGTTACCAGCCTTATCCATCCATTGATAATCGCCTGGTTTAAACATAAGGGCATAGCGCATGGTTCCAAATTGTGCGTCGAAAGTGGCAGCATTGCCGTTGAATCCGACATCGTGAATTGTGTTGATTTCGTTTACCACATCAGTAACATTATCGTACTTGGCATCATAAAATAAAGTATTATCGCCAAACATCTGGTTTTCCAGCGAAACATACTGTACTGGGTTGCCATCAGAAGGAGTAATGCGGTAGTAGTTTTCATACTTGTTTGCGTTCGGTTTACAGTCGATATAAGCAGTTCCAGATACAGTAGCTATATCTGTATAAGTACCGAGTCTTGAACCCGCATGTGCGATGGTGTAGGAAGAAGCACCTGTCGAATTCCATGTAATGGACATGCTGCTGTTTTTCCAAACAATGTTGGTCCCATTAGTAGCTGCCATTGCAGGTTGGGTAAAAAGTGGCATAAGTGTTAAAGCTAGCACCAGAGCCATAAGCACCGATACAAACTTTATTGTTTTTTGCTTTGCAAGTAGCATTGATATACCTCCGTTTTTTAATTTTTCTATGAGTATATTTTAACTTATTTTTACTTTTTTTCAATATAGAGTCTAAAAATATTAAAAAATTCGTTCTATAAAAAATTTAATAATTTTACAAATATTTGTAAAATTTTTATTACATATATTTTAAGACTTTCAAAAAATTCATTATTTTATTATTGATAAAGGATGTAGAAATCATTATAATACCATTAGAATCAAGAAATCTTAGGATTTATAAGGTGATTTTAAAATGACATTTATAGAATATTTAAAAGAAAAATACGGTTATAATGAACCTATATATGCAGAAGAAATCCAATTTGAAAATTACTCTCATTCGTGGATTTCTAAGGAGCTGAAAAAACTGGTGGATAGCGATGAAATAAAACGTTTCGATACTGGCATATACTACTTAGCTAAAAAAATGCCTTGGGGCTATTCCAAATTGAACCCACGAAAAGTAGTAAATCGCCGCTTCATATCTGATGGCGATGATGTTTATGGATATGTCGCTGGACT